>CANRHP010000007.1 GCA_947630455.1 uncultured Clostridia bacterium | reverse complement strand
AAACATAGCCGAACGGCGTAACTGAAACGGTTACGTCGTTTTTCTTTTTGTCCTATCCCTATGGAGCAAATAGGAAGTTCGGAATATTAAGTGGGGATGTATTTTCTGATTTTTTTTGTAACGAACATCGGATCAGATACATCGTTTGTCAAAGCAGCGTATAATTTAACTTAAATCAGGAGGTTACAAAATGTTGTATAAAGAATGGTTGAATGAGTGGTTGGAGTTGTATGTTAAGGTTTCGACAAAAGAAAGAACCTACAAGAAATATCGTCTGCAAACGGAAAGATACATTATCCCTGTACTGGGCGAATATGAGTCGGACCAGCTTTCGGCTGTGCGATTACAAAGATTTTCGGCGGCACTTATGGAGAAAAAATTGGCGGCGAGCACAATAAACGGAATTTTGTTTCTTTTAAAATCATCGCTGAAAAAAGCAGTCTCTCTTGGAATCGCACGCAAGCAGTATTCAGATGCCGTCGTTCGCCCGAAAGCACGGGAAAAAAGAATTATGTGTTTTGACAAGACCGAACAGAAAAAAATAGAAGGGTATATATTGGCAAATAACACACCGTACCTCATAGGTATATTGCTGTCCTTATATACCGGGCTTCGCATTGGTGAGCTGCTCGCGCTCACTTGGGAGGATATAGATTTTCAAAAAGGCACGGCTACTATCTCGAAATCCTGTTGCGACAGTTGGGAAAACGGGCATTACATAAAGGTGTTGGACACCACAAAAACGCAAAGTTCTGAAAGGGTGATACCTTTGCCTAAACAGATTATAGGGTATTTGAAACTGGTACGCAGGCAGACGGGCGCTCGATTTGTCGTTGCGGCAAAAAGCGAATATGGAGCGCAGATCCGTTCATACCAAAGGTCTTTTGAGCATTTACTTAAAAAGCTTGATATTGAGCGTAAAGGCTTTCATGCCCTGAGGCATACGTTTGCCACCCGCGCTTTAGAAATCGGAATGGATATAAAAACGCTTTCGGAAATTTTAGGACATCGAAATCCTACTGTCACATTGCAGAGATACGCTCATTCACTTATGGAGCACAAGATGGAAATGATGAATAGGGTAGGGCAGCTTCTAAATTGAGGTACAAACAAATATATGAACAAAAACAGCAATTTTCTGTCCCCTTTTTGCACATATTTTAATCTATTCCTTTCAATTTATATATGTGTTAATAACGGTGGCTGAATTTTGTAAGGGTATATTCCGCTGCTGTTTATTTCTCATTAGAAATGGTTGCGAAGATGAGGAAGGGATCGCCGCTTAAAGCGAAACAATTTTATAAATACGTTTTCAAATGTAAATGTGAGACGATCAAATGATTATCTCTTGCAGTTTTTTCAAAAAAATAACCGCGCATTTTGAGAAAACCAGATATTTTTTCCATGCAATATCAAGATGAGATATGAGCTTCGGAAAAAGCGGACAAAAGCACAGTTCGCTGTCCACCGAAGTGTTGATTATGTGTTCAAGTCCCACAACATATTCAACGCCTTCTTTGGCAAGGAAAGAGGCGTTATACAAAAGGTCGTATGTGGCGACGATGTTCTCTATTCGGGGATTCAAATTGTACTTATCTATGGCAGTAATTTATGGAGTTATACTGAGCTCGGGAAAATACAAGGCGTTGCAATGATAGAGTTGAAGTCGATCCTTACCGAAATGAACACTATAGCGGTATAAATAAGCTTGCAGTAGATTTTAGGAAGAGCATTAATTCAATTTGTAGATAAAAGTATTAGGTGATAAAACCGCGCCAAAGTTGATAAAAGAAGCCGGAAGCTTGTCACTCCCGACTTCTTTGATGGTCGCCTAAAGAATCTATCTGAAAAAAATTTATGAAATTTCATAAGTAACACATCCGTTAGACGCGTATTTTGATTATGCCGGTAAAAATGGCGGCACGATTGCTAAAGAAATAAAGCAGAAAATGATGAGTGACAATGCGTCGACAATGGTGGTAATGAAGGGACTTGCCACAACAGCAGGGTCCAACTTGCAAACCTTGGCAATTATCGGCATCATACAGCCTACAAACTTGGCTATTACCACGGTTGCAAACAAAGCTAACGAGACAGCAAGGCAAATATACCATTGGTAGTCAAATCCGAAAACCATTCCGTCCAGCAAATACAATTTGCCGAAGCAGACGACAGATAGACACAACGCCAATAGAATGGAGACTCGCAGTTCTTTCCAAAGAACTTTAAGCGTATCTCGCGGATGTATTTCATCCAGAGCCAGTCCGCGGATTACCGTTACCGATGCTTGGCTGCCAGCATTGCCGCCTGTATCCATCAACATGGGAATACAAGCAAACAACGCAGTGGAAAGGGCATTGAGACGTTCTTCGAATGAATTGATTATCAAGCCTGTAAAGGTTGCGGAAACCATTAGTATCAACAGCCAGGGTATTCGGTTTTTCCAGATTTGCCAAACAGATTGTTCCAAATAGGTATCGGTTGAGGGGGTGACTGCCGCCATTTTCGAAATATCTTCCGTTGCTTCCTGCTCCAAGACATCTAACACGTCGTCTACGGTAACTATGCCAACCATTCGATTTTCACTGTCGACAATAGGCAAAACGGACAAGTCATATTTAGAAATTTGTTGCGCTACAAATTCTTTATCATCGTTTGCTTCGGCGGATATTACCTCTCTTTTCATAAATTCGGAGATGGAAATATCGTAGTCGTGCAGCAACAGATCTCTTACTGTAACGGTACCAATAAGCTTACGTTTTGAGTCGGTAACATAGCAGTTGTAAATGGTTTCCTTGTCTACAGCGATTTTGCGAATACGGTCAAAGCATTCTTTGACCGTCCATTGCTCACGCAAGCTTACGTACTCAACGGTCATTATGCTGCCTGCGCTGTCTTTGGGATATTTAAGAATTTCATTAATATCCTTGCGTGTTTGAGCGTCTGATTGCTTTATTATTCGTTTGACAACGTTGGCAGGCATTTCCTCTATGATATCTACTGTATCGTCCAGAAACATCTCATCGAGCACTGCTTTCAATTCGGCATCGGTAAAGCTGTTCAGCAACAATTCCTGACCATCGGAGGACATCTCCACGAATGTTTCCGCGGCATTTTCTTTGCTCAACAATCGAAAAATAGGCAGTATATCCTTTTCGTTCATTTCATCCAACAGCAACGCGCTGTCTTGTGGCTGCAATTCATTGATCAGTCGCTTGATTTCGCGAAAATTTTTTTCCGAAAGCAGTTCAATTACCTTGTCTCTTAGCTCACGCAATTCTTCATATTCCATTTGTACCCCCTTTGGCAGGTAAAAAAGTTGCCTATGCTTGCAATAGCATAGACAATTTGTTTCTTTATCGACGGAAAAGTCTAACCATTACAAGTTTTAGCATCATGGGGCAATGAAATTGCATTAGAATAAGCCTTGTTTTTCGACAAATCCTGCTGCCCGGACGGCGCGTGTCTCCACGCTATGTCGGTAGCAATCCGTATCCCCATGGTAGCCTCACCTACCGGATTTATTTATATCTTTATTGTAGTTTTGTTTTGTCGTTGTGTCAATGATTTTTACTGAATTTTATACAACTTTTTTTCTTTTATTTAGTTTTATTCTATGCCCGAAGCATGTATTGCGACACTATGTAAATGTTGACAAATTGAACATATTAATGTACAATTTCAATAGATACAAGGTATTGATATATGAAAACATATTATCTGAATCGACTTCACTGGATATTTCACTACACAAACAAAAATTTTTGGTACTGTGTTGGAAAGACGCTTTGCCTCATTGTCGGGGTTCCCATCTATGCCGTGTGTTTCGTGGTAGAAATGGCTTTGACGTTTGTCAACATGCTTTTCAGCTGGATACCTGCATTTAATGTAGTGATCGGGGCACTATGCAAAATTTTGATTATATTGTTTGGATCGACGTTTTATATATGTATTTTGACAGACCTCGGCAGTTATCACGACGTACTTCCTAACGACGATACGGCAGATGATGAAGAAATGGGAAATGAAACAGGCGGAGCAGCTGGAAATGATGACGTAGACTCACAACAGCATTATGAGTAACCCGCTGTCCGATATCAGAGCGCTATCAGCGCTCTTTTTTTTCAGGGACTTAAAATGCATTTTTTCGACTTTTTCTTACAAAAGTACACTTTTTATTACCTAAAATTTGGTGCTAAACAGTGTTAAAATATATGTACAAAGAAAAAGGAGATGATTGTTAGTGATTACTATAGGCTTGATTGGGCAACCGGGGTTAAAGGAAAAATTGCAGGAAAATGATGAGTTCAGTATATTGTTTGACGCAGAAGGAAAAGATGCGCGCCGCTTTCTTGATGAGCAATTGCCCGACGTTGTCATTACAGAATTGGTGATGAGCGGTGAGGATGGGTACGCTTTATTGGAGAAATATCAAGATGCAAAATTTATTGTTGCATCCGAACTAAAAAGCGAAGTTTTTGTTATAAAAGCATTGGAATTGGGCGCAAAATATTATCTTGTAAAGCCTGTGGAGTACAGTGTGTTGGAGCAGCGTATCGTCAATGTGTACGAGGGCGAACGTTTAGGCGGCAAGGTGGTGCGTAAAAAGAGCGTTTCGGAAAAAACGTTGGATGAACGAATAAGCAATATTTTTGTAAGCGTGGGAATCCCCGCTCATATAAAAGGCTACCAATTTTTGCGCGAGGGAATTAAGCTTGCAGTAGACAATCCGTCAATCATCAATGCTATTACCAAAAGTCTCTATCCGTCCATTGCACGTCGTTTCAATACTACATCGAGCAAGGTGGAAAGAGCTATCCGTCATGCAATAGAAGTGGCGTGGAACAGGGGGAAAATTGAAAATATCAACAACATTTTCGGAGTGAAGGTGTACAATTCGTCGGAAAAACCCACTAATGGTGAGTTTATCGCATTGCTGGCTGACAAAATGTTGCTGGAGTGTGCTTATTAGCAAAAATGAAAATTTCGTAGAAATGTTAGCGAAATGGGTTGCTAATCTTTGGTTGCTATGTTATAATAACTGTGTATTGAGTTGAGATCTCGGTTCAGTGCAATTTACATCGGCAGTCGGAGAAATTTATGCAGTACTTGAAGAAGGAAATCAGAGACAGAATTCTGGCGGCGGCGGTAGAGGAATTTAAGGAACAGGGCTATGCCGACGCGTCAATACGCAATATCGCCAACAATGCCGAGATTTCTTTAGGGAATGTTTACAGGTACTACACAAATAAAGAAGCGCTGTATTTCGCCGTTATCAACCCATTCATGGAAAATGTAAAACAGTTTGTAGACAACGACTTTGCTTTTGCGGAAAAAACCATGAAACAGATCTCCGAAATACTGATTTCGTTTATAATGCAGTATAACGATGAGCTGTTGATTATCCGCAAGGGCAACACTGTTCATTATGATACCTTTGTAAATTATATAATTGATGTTATTTCCGGCAAAATAAAGGAAATGATGCAAAGTGTTTTTCCTGAAATTGATGATAAAATAGAAAATCCCGATTTCTATACAGCGATTGCCAATGGTTTCCTGACAAGCTTTTTCAAAATTTTAAAAAACGGCGATTCAAAGGAGCTGCTGGAACGCAAGGCGCGAGAGTTGATTACTTTTTACTTCGGGCACATGAAAGATAGATTCCGTCACTTTGATTTTGAATAAATGATCAAATAAACGCGTACCAAAGGGTACGTGTTTTTTAGTTTTATAATGCACAATCACGTTTTGACATATGACGTCATAGAATATACTGACTATCATAGGAGGTAATCAATGCCTGTAAACAATTTAGACGGCAACAATTGCAGTGAAAAAATATGTATCCAGGGTAAAAAAGTTTTTGACGCATGCGTCAAGCAAACTACTTTGCAACAGATTACGGTAAGTATTTCCGATGTCAACCCGACATCGCCTGCGGTCCCGCTTCGTTTTGTCAGCGCCAAAAGCACAACCACAAAGGGTATAATCGAAAATCTTGTGGTCGAGCGGCTTACCGAGCGCCCCAAATACGGTCGGGTACAAGCGGACGTAGTGGTTCCTGTGGAGGTTACTTACATAGACAGCAACAACGAAGAAGGCAGCGGTATGGGCACCGTCACCGTTCCTGTGGATGTGGTGATGTTTTTGCCCGAACCGTCAATTATTCCCTACACTATTGAAGCAAGCGTTTCCGCTGTCAGTCCCGAAGGACAGTACAGTCAAACGCAGGTGATAGACGGCGTCACGTATTATATCTTCATAATTAACTGCTGCGTGACGGCAATTCTAAAGGTTACAATGGATGTAGAGCTAATTGTGCCAAGCTACGGCTATGCCATCATTCCGCCCTGTCAAGAATATACTGAAGAAGTTTGCTCCGGTTATTTTGAACTCCCATTGTTCCCCGGTGGACGCACCCCGAGTGGCGGCGGCAACGGATAAATTAACCTTTCCAAAACATGTTGTAAAAAGGGATCAGAATTTAATCTGATTCCTTTTTGTTTGCAGTGAGTAACACTTGTCGGTTCATATTCATAGTGTGAAGTGTAAAATGGAGAAGCGGTGTGAAATACAAAAGGTGTCCCAGATGCGGTTTGAATTACATTTTGCAGGATCAACAGCTTTGCAGTGTTTGTATAGATGAGTTAACCGGCAAAAAAAGTATATTCGACGATGAAAATTTCGGGGAATTACTTTGTCCTTATTGTGAAAAAAATCCTATAGAGATAGATGATATTATGTGCGCAGAGTGCAGAGCAAAACGTTTCAAAAAGGACAGCAACATATAGACAAACGATGGAAAATGTGTTAAAATTCCCATATGAAGGTTTTTGCAATCAGCGATTTGCATCTTTCCACGATGATGGAAAAGCCGATGGATATATTCGGCAAGGCTTGGGAAAATTATTTTGAAGAAATATGCGCTGACTGGCAGTCCAAAGTGTCGGAAAACGATTTGGTTCTCTTGCCGGGCGATTTTTCTTGGGCGATGCGTATGGAGGAAGCGATTCCCGATTTTGAGCTTGTTGCAAAGCTCCCCGGGCAAAAGGTGATATTGCGCGGCAATCATGATTATTGGTGGAATACCCTTACGCAAGTGCGAACGATGATCCCCAAAGGTTTTTTTGCCTTGCAAAACGATTGCTTGCGTTTCGACGATGTGCTGATTTGCGGCACGCGCGGTTGGGTTTGTCCCGACGGAGACAATCTTTCGGCCGAAGATGAAAAAATATATTTACGTGAGTTGGAACGGCTCAAGCTTTCCCTTTCCGCAATGCAAAAAATGCGCACACCCGGTGATCGGGTGATTGCAATCATGCATTTTCCCCCATTCAACGGAAAGTACGATGACAGTGAATTTATCAAACAGTTTCTCATTGCCGAGGTTCCGACAGTAGTGTACGGTCACCTGCACGGGAAAGACTGTCGCGCAAGCTTATATATGAAAAAATTCGGTATGGAATTCTATCTGACAAGCTGTGATCTGGTCGGCAACAAGCTAACACAAATTTTGTAGTTTCTTATAAGAACTTTGTGAAAAATATTTTAAAATCTGTTGCCAAAATGGAAGAACGGTGTTATAATACAATTATTCCAAACGAATGATTGATTTTTATTTGATTTTATATTTTCTATGACAACTTTTGAAAATGTTTGTCGAGGTTGGTCTAATCGCAAAATATTTTGGCTTATTTTCTTTTTTGGGTCGTTTAAAATGGTAGTTTTGCAGGCTCAAAAATTTTTTACAAAAAAATGGTTAAAAATGGTTGAAAATGGTTTTCAATTGTGGTAGAATGGAAACACAAAATACAAGAGGTAAAGTTTCGTGATTTTGCTCGGCAATTTCCAACATTCGTTGGACGACAAAAAGAGAATACGACTTCCGTCTAAGTTTCGTGAGATACTTGGAAGTACCTATATTCTTGTTCCGGGCACACAAGGCTGTATCTGGTTGTATCCCGCCTCGTCGGAAAGCGACTTTATAAAAATGATGAACGATATCGGCGAATTTAATCCTCACAATGCCGAAGCAATTAGAATAATTGCGTCTATGGGCAGTCTTGCGGACGCTGATTCTCAAGGCAGATTTATGTTGCCTCAGGAACTCATTGATTTTGCAAAAATAGATAAGGATATTCGTATTATCGGCGCTTTCAAAAAGGTGGAGATCTGGAGCGAAGAGGCTTACGTCAAATACCGCAATAGTATTGGTACCACATCCGCAGATATCGACAAAATTTACGAAAGCTTGGATAAGTCTGGTAAAAAAGAATGATTTATGAGCACAAATCCGTGCTTTTGGAAGAATCCGTTGATGCACTCAACGTTCAACCAAACGGTATATATGTTGATTGCACTGCAGGTGGTGGTGGCCACTCGGCCAAAATATTGGGCAAGCTCCAAGGCGGTAGGTTGATAGCAATAGACAAGGATGAAGACGCGCTGACGGTGTGTAAGAAAAGGTTAAAGGGTAACGTCAGTTTTATTCATAGCGACTTCAAGCGGCTCGGAGAAGTTCTCAGGGAGCTGGGGATTGAAAAAGTGGATGGAATAATCGCCGATTTGGGTGTGAGTTCCTACCAAATAGACAATCCCGAACGGGGCTTCTCCTACATGACGAGCGATGCGCCATTAGATATGCGCATGGACGCCACGCAAAGCCTTTCCGCAAGAGACGTTGTAAACAGCTATTCCGAAGCGGAGCTGTGCAAATTGATAAGAGAATTCGGCGAAGAAAAATTTGCCAAATCCATTGCTCGCAACATAGTTGCCGAACGGCAAAAACGCCTATTGACAACATGCGGACAATTGGTGGATATCATCGAGCAATCCGTTCCTCATTGTTCCCGAAAAAAAAGCGGACATCCTGCAAAGCGTACATTTCAGGCATTGCGTATTGAGGTCAACAAGGAGCTGGACGGTATCGACAGCTTTTTGGAAGAAGCTGTTGACAAGCTTAACCCAAACGGCAGATTGGCGGTAATAACATTTCACAGTTTGGAAGATAGAATAGTGAAACAGTGTTTTTACGACTTCGCAACAGATTGCGTCTGTCCGCCGTCATTTCCCAAATGTGTGTGCAATCATCGCGCTAAGGGAGTGACGTTATACAAAAAACCGATAGTACCAAATGCGTTGGAGCAAAAGGAAAATCCCCGTTCGCAAAGCGCAAAGCTAAGAGTGTTCGTTAAAAAGTAATTTATTCGCAAGGTGGTGAATACAATGCAATGGAATAATGAAGTTGGATTTCAACAACCGCAGCAGGATGTATATGCGGATATAAAGACATCCTATGCGGCTAATCCATTTACTCAGGACAATACGGAAAATCAGGAGTTCTCTCTTTCCAGCATTCAGCAAAAGCTTGGTTCGCTCAGTTCAACACAGGAGGCGGATATAACTTCCAATTCGCCCGACGTGATGCCTTCAACGCAGACGCTTACGATGAGTTACCAACGCGAATATGCAGCCACCAAAACGCGTACGGCATCGAAACTCACCACAAAGGAAAAGGTTATGATTGCCAGTTACGCAATTGTCGTATTGGCACTTATTGTCGCTGTAACAATTTGCGGCGTATCCGTAACTAACAGTTTTGATGTGGCTTTGGGCAGCAGCGTTGAATATGGCGAGCTGGCGAGCAGTATTGCCGATTTGACCGTTGAATCGCAGACAGAGAACTTTGAAGAGTTAAACAGACGCGCAATAGAGCTTGGTTACGTGGATGCGTCAATGTCCAATACGCAGACCTACACCGAGTTGGAGACAAGACCGGCACAAAATTTTTCTGTCGAGTCCAATTGGTTCGACTCATTGTGTGATTGGTTAAGCAGTGTTTTCGGGGGTTAATTTGCAAGATAATTATTACTTGACAAAAAAGAGATTGCTGTCACTTGTTGTGGCGGCATTTTTTTTGTTTTCAGTCATATTTTTTCGCTTGGCGTATATACAAGTAGGTTGGGGAAAGTCTCTGCAAGCTCGTGCGAATGAACAATGGCAGCGCGATTTACCAATTCGTGCATACCGAGGTGACATTGTGGATACTAACGGTAATTTGCTTGCCACTACTCAAACCGGTTACAGTGTTTATGCCCGACCGCAAAGTGTCAATGACGCCGAAGACGCGGCAAGGGTTTTATCCGATATTTTGGATATTGATTACGAAACCGTTTTCGGGAAGTTGACCAAAAGAGGTGTATCGGAGGTTACGATAAAGCGCCAGTTGACAACAGAAAAGGCCGAAGAAATACGAGGTTACAATTTGCCGGGAATTTATCTTGCATCCGAGGGACTTCGCAGTTATGTCTACGGAGATTTTCTTTCGCAAGTTTTGGGATTTGTCTCTTCTGACGGAAGCGGTCAAACAGGGATCGAAGCGTACTATGACAAGTATCTGCAAGGGCTAAACGGCATGTTGCTTACGGAAACGGATCTTGTGGGTGACGAATTGGATAACGGTTCAACGACTTACGTACCGGCGATCAATGGTCTTACTGTGATTTTGACGGTGGACGCTGTTATACAAAGTGTTGTGGAAAATGTTTTGGAGCTTGCGATGTACCAGCAAAATCCGCAGGCAGCACGTTGTATTGTATTAGATGTCACAACAGGAGAAATACTGGCAATGGCGTCTAAACCGAGCGTGGATCTGAACAATCTTCCGCGTGATGATATTGAGTATCTGATGAAATACTCAAAAAATACGCTGTTAACCGATGTTTATGAGCCCGGCTCAACCTTTAAGGTTCTTACTGCATCGGCATGTTTAGAGGAATATCGCAATGGCAACCCAAAAGCTTTTTCTGCTCAACATGTTTTTGCCAACTCTTCGGGAACTCGCATAATAGACGGTTCGAAAATCAGCTGTTGGACGAAACATGCAAACGGCAAGCATTCAAATCAAACGTTATCCGATGCGCTCAACAACAGCTGCAACCCGATCTTTACTGATATTGCTTTATCGTTGGGTAAAGAAACCATGTACGATTATCTAGAAAAATTCGGCTATGGCAGTGTTACGGGTATAGATTTTGCCGGAGAGCAGGCAGGAATACTTGTGCCGGAAAGCGCAGTTACCAACGGAGATCTGGCACGTATTGGGTTTGGTCAAACGATAGCCGTCACTGCTCTTCAGCTTTGTATGGCGACTGCTGCTGCCGTAAACGGCGGATTGTTGATGCAGCCTTATCTTGTCAAAGAAATATCCGACCCGATTTCCGGGCAAACCGTAAAACGCTTTACACCTACGGTGGTCAACCGAGTTATAAGCGAGGAAACAAGTAAACAAATTGCTGCTATGCTTCAACGCGTTGTTGATGAAGGCGGCGGCAAAAATGCTAAAATCGAAGGCTATCAGATAGGCGGTAAAACGGGAACGGCTCAAAAGTTTGTGGATGGCGCCTTGGCTACGGGGAAATATGTGTCCTCTTTCATAGGTTTTTTTCCTGCAAGTCAACCTAAATATCTTGTGCTGATGATAGTAGATGAGCCTCAAGGTCAAAGCTACGGTTCTATTGTTGCGGCACCCTACGCCGGGTTGGTATTCAGAGAAATAATCAACTACAAGAATATAGCTCCCTTGGAAGAAAGGCAAAAATCATAATCTTTCAGTATAGTAAATAAAATAATCTGTACAAGCAATTGTACGGATTATTTTTTGGGAGTATAAAATGTATCTTCAACAAATACTAAACGGTGTAAGTTACAATGCTGTAGGCGAAGGTAATCCGGAGGTAACATCTCTTGCCTGCGACACATCTGCAGTGAAGCCTGGATGTTTGTTTTTTTGTGTTAAAGGCTTGCATTACGATGGGCATAATTTTTTTCGCAAAGCAATTGGCGACGGAGCTGTAGCAATAGTATGCGAGCATCCATTGGAAACGCAGGTTTTACAGTTGGTTGTTGAAGACGTGCGTGCCGTTATGAGTATTGCGGCAAAAAATTTTTTCGGCCGTTGTGTAGACAAAATGAAAGTAGTCTCGATCGTTGGGACTAACGGAAAAACTTCTACCTCCTATGTTCTTGAAGCAATACTTACAAAAGCCGGCTTCAAAACAGCTGTTATCGGAACTAACGGAGTTTTTTTTAACGGACAAAAATATCCCGGAACATTAACCACGCCCGATCCCATAGAACTGCACGGATGGTTCAGGCAAATGTATCTCAACAAAATAGATATTGTAATTATGGAGGTTTCTGCCCACGCTATTGCATTGAGAAAAATGTTGGGAATAGTATCCGAGGTTGGTATTTTTACCAATTTTTCACAAGATCATTTGGATTTTTTCCATACAATGGACAACTATCGCGCTGTAAAGAAAAGTTTTTTTTCGCCGTTGTTTGTTAAAAATGCAGTTACAAATGCAGATGATGAATTGGGTAGAGAAATAGCCGGGTTAATTCCGTCTGCAACATACGGAATAACTAACAATGCTGATGTGCAAGCAAAAGATGTCCATTTGTGTAAAGAACAATCGAATTATAAAGTGGAATTTTTCGGTCAAACGGCAATTGTTAAAACACATCTTGCAGGAATATTTAACATTTACAACACGCTTGCGGCGGCGACCTGCGCATCAGTAATGGGCGTGGATATCGACACGGTACTTTCTGCTATTGAAGATGTACGGTGCGTTGCAGGGCGAAACGAAACAATTGTACGATCAGACGGAGCGCGTATTGTTGTGGATTTTGCACATACTCCCGACGGGATACACAACATTTTGAGCTTTCTCAAACGGACGACGGAAGGAAAATTAATTGTGGTGTTCGGCTGCGGCGGTAATAGAGATAAATTCAAACGACCGTTGATGGCACAGGCTGTGTCGGGCTATGCCGATTTTGCCGTGCTTACAAACGATAACCCTCGCTATGAGGATCCAAAGCTTATTGCGAGGGACGTTTCGGAAGCGTTGACGTGCAAATATAAGGTGATACTAAATCGTTCTCAGGCGACAGAGTATGCTCTGTCCGTCGCAACAGGCTGTGATACGGTAGCAATCCTCGGTAAGGGCGCGGAGGAATATCAGGAGATACGCGGCCGCAAATTTCCGTATTCGGATGTGGAGGTAGTGCGCAAGCTGCTTCGCGTAGAGTAGTACATATCCAGCAGGTAAAGGAGTATTATGCAGGCTTTATCTTTTTTAACGACGTTCGCCGTGTGTTTACTGTTTTGCGGTTTGCTTCTGCCGGTGCTGAAGCGTCTCAAGGCAGGTCAGGAAATTCTTCAATATGTTACGGAACACAGCGGTAAACAAGGTACGCCCACTATGGGAGGAATTGCTTTTATTCTCGCCGTTGCTCTTATGAGCGGTTTTTTTTGCAATTGGTCCAATCGTGCAACGGCAGTGGCAATCGTTGTCTTTATTGCTTACGGAGTGGTGGGTTTTTTGGACGATTTCATCAAGATACGGTACAAACGTAACATGGGTCTGCACGCATATCAAAAAATAATCGTTCAATTAGCAATAGCTGTATTGGTAGCATTGTTTGTACACAGCGAGGTATCTGTTGGCGATAAGCTGCGGATTCCTTTTACGGAAATAGAAATAAGTATCGGTTTCTGGATCGTACCTCTTGTTATATTTATATATTTGGCTTGCACTAACAGCGTAAACTTGACTGACGGCATAGATGGATTGGCTGCAAGTACTACAATTTGTTTTCTTGCCGGTATGATTGCGTTGTTGAATAGGGAACTGCAACTTTTGGAAAGCGTCGGTGACACTTATGCCTACAATCAAACCAAGGATGTAATTACATTGTGTCTCATGTGTTGCGGTGCACTTGCTGCATTTTTACTGTTCAATTGCAATGACGCAAAGGTGTTTATGGGGGATACCGGTTCGTTGGCTCTCGGCGCAATGGTGGCTTGTGTGGCCATCTTTACGCGTATGAGCTTGTTTATACCTATAGTCGGTTTGATGTTCGTTGTATCCAGCATATCCGTAATAATGCAAGTGTTATATTTCAAATTGACAAAAGGAAAACGTATTTTTCTCATGGCACCTTTCCATCATCACCTGCAGAAGAAAAAATGGAGTGAAACCCGAATATGTGTCCTTTACTGCATTGTGACGGTGTGTATTACTTTCATTTTATTGGCTTTTGGAGAATAGTATGTCAGACATAGTTGTATATGGAAAAGGAAAAACGGGCAAAAGCCTGCTAAAAATGCTGCAAAGGCTAAATAAAAATGCAACATCGTTCGATGACGCGACAGGTTTTGAGGGGGTAGGTAAGTTTACTGCCGACGAGCTTGTTGTTGTCAGTCCGGGCGTACCACCGGATGCAAATGGAATTGTTGAAGCAAAAAAAGTCGGCTCGAATATTGTTGGAGAGCTTGAATTTTGCTTTCCGTATTGTTTGGGAAAGTGCATTTCGGTTACGGGGACAAACGGTAAAACAACCGTTTGTGAAATGATATATCATATATTTCGGAACGTAGGAATAAGTACGTATTTATTGGGAAACGGCGGTGTTCCTTTTTCCGAAAAGGTATTGGATATAGATTACAACGATATAGTGGTATTGGAAAGCTCCAGCTTCCAGCTGTCGGATTGCAAACGTTTCGCTCCACATATAAGCGTTTTTACAAATTTAGCGCCCGATCATCTCAATTGGCACGGAGGCTTCAAGGCGTATGTCGAATCCAAAAAAAACAATTTTGTACATATGACGGAAGGCTTTGCGATTTTTAACAAGGATGACGCTGCCGTTGAGGAATTGTCTGCCGAATGTAATGTATGTAAGCTTTATTATTCCGTCAAGGATTCGTCGGCAAATTGTTATTTCGACGGTAAAAGCGTGATCCTGCATATGGGTGACAAACGGATATCGGCAGACGCAATTTATTTACGGGATTTTGCATATCATAACATATCAAATGCTTTGGCGGCTGTGCTTGCATGCTGCTGTGAGGGAGTTTCATTGCAAGATGCGGTAAGTTCACTAAAGGACTTTACTTTTCCGCCGCACAGATTGCAAAAAATAGATAGTATCGGCGGAGTTGACTTTATTGATGACAGCAAGGCGACGAATGTTCATGCAACTGTCAGTGCCCTAAGGTGTTTTGACAAAAGACTGGCGCTTATTTTAGGCGGTTCCGACAAAGGAGAAGACTACAGTGAAATTTTTCGCGTAGCACAGCCCAATATTAAAGCAATCGTTGCTGTAGGACAGACAGCGGAGGCAATCAAAGAGTGCGGTAATAAATACGAAATAAGCGTTACGGTTTTGAATGATATAAAACAAGCTGTTCGTTTTTGTTTTGATTTGCTGAAATATGATGGCGGTGTGGTGCTCATGTCCAATGCATGTGCAAGTTTTGACCGATTTCGCGATTTTGAGGAAAGGGGCTCCTATTTTGCGCGTGCGGTAGAGGAAATCAAGAGTGAAAATCAAAAAAATTGATTACATATTGTTGTTTGCCGTACTGGCACTTGTGGGAATAGGACTGTTGTTTGTTTACAGTGCAAGCAGTTATTCCGCCGAGTTGACATATGGCAACAAATATTTCTTTCTTACCAAGCAGGCGATCGGTGCGGCTGTGGGGCTTGTTGCAATGCTTGTTGCAATCAATATCAATATCGACATCCTTAAGAAGCTTTGGATTGTTGGCGTAGTAATATCGACGGTATTGTTGCTTTTGGTATTTGTCCCCGGGGTGAGTATAGAAAATTACGGTGCAAGACGATGGATAGGCGTGGGCAGTTTTTCTATGCAGCCATCAGAGATTGCCAAATTTGCTTATGTGTTGTTTTGCGCAGTGTGTATGTCCCGTTTCGATATGACAAAGCTGCGCTGGTGTCTGTTGCCAATAGGGATCGGCATGCTTTTTTGCATACTGATAATTGCAGAGCCGAACATGTCTATCACAATGTGTATGGCAATGCTTATGATAATTATGCTGTTTTTGGGCGGTATGAAATGGAAGTACTTTCTTTTTATGCTTGTGCCCATTGTACTTGCAGTTCCGCTGTTGATCGTCATGGAACCTTATCGATTGCAAAGGTTGCTTGCTTTTATCGATCCGTGGGCTTCTCCCAAGGACGAAGGGTACCAATTGATACAGTCGCTTTATGCGTTAGGCAGCGGGGGCTGGTTTGGCGTAGGATTGTTCAACAGCAGACAGAAATATCGTTTTTTACCTTTTGCCGAAAGCGATTTTATCTTTTCGATAATAGGCGAAGAAACCGGTTTGATAGGATGTCTCGTCATTTTTGCATTGTACGCTGTGGTGATTCTGCGCGGTGTTCGTATTGCTGTTAATAGCCGTGACAAATTCAGCTGCTATCTTGCGGGAGGAATTTCCGCTGTTGTTGCAGTTCAATCCTTGCTGAATTTTGCCGTGGTGACGGGCAGCATACCGCCAACCGGTTTGCCGTTGCCGTTCATAAGCTACGGCGGCACCTCGCTGGTAGTATTTATGACGGCAATGGGCATATTGCTCAATTTGTCAGGTAAAGTTTATGACAATGGCTTGAGAGGTGGCTTGTGGATTACATAATTAGCGGAGGGAATTCCCTAAGCGGAGAGATTGCCGTTTACGGCGCAAAAAATTGTGCATTGGCGCTGTTTGGCGCGTCTATATTGACAGACGATGACGTGGTACTGCACAACTGTTCAGACATAGTTGATGTTGTTAATATGCTGTTGCTGCTGCAGTCGATGGGCAAAAAGGTTAAACGTCAGGGAGATACGGTAACATTGTGCGGTGGATTGACAAGTACGTGTGCGCCCCAGGCATTGGCTACTTTGCTGCGCGGCTCGGCGTTGATTTTGGGAAGTACCGTGGCGAGATACCATCAAATTGCATTGCCCCTTCCGGGAGGGTGTGCAATCGGTTCTCGCCCGATGGATATTCATTTGTACGGGTTACAGGCGCTTGGTGTAGAAGTGTTGAATGCGGGAGATATGGTGAGTTGTAGAGGCACTCCCAAGGGCGCCTACTACAAACTTCGTTTTGCGAGTGTCGGAGCAACGGAAAATATGCTTTGCGCATGCGTGATGGCAAAGGGCTCAAGCACACTTGTCAACTGTGCTGTTGAGCCTGAGGTCGTTGCGCTTGAGCAAATGTTGGTGCAGATGGGAGCTAAAATAAGCGGTGTGGGCAGCTCCGAATTGCAGGTAGAGGGAGTAGAGAAACTTCACGGTGTTGAGTTTACGGTTATTCCGGACAGAATTGTAGCCGCAACATATCTTGCTGCGGCAGCCGCAACACTGGGTAGCGTTACGGTAACGCATTGCCGTCCGCAACATTTGGGCGCATTTGTAAACATTTTGAGCAAAGGTTTCGATGTTGACTGCTACGAAAACACGGTAAGTTTATCTTCTCGAAATATACCAAATGGATATGGCAGAGTTGAAACCGCGCCATATCCGTTGTTTCCGACAGATATGCAATCGTTGCTGCTGACGCTTGCAGCATGCAGTCGCGGACAAACGATAGTTGTTGAAAACTTGTTTGAAAACCGACTTGAGCACAATGCTTCAGAGCTGAATAAAATGGGCGCGGATATTACGGTAAAAAACAACGCCGCAACCGTTATTGGAAAAAGATTACATTCATCGACCGTTGCGGCAAGCGATCTTCGGGGTGGTGCGGGCTTAGTTATAGCCGCTCTCGCTGCAGACGGAGTAAGCACTGTCGGTGGTATCGAGCATGTCAATAGAGGTTATGTCGATTTGGCCGGCAGTTTAAATAAGCTGGGCGCCGATATCACCGAAAAAAATTAGAGAGGCTCCCGCCTCTCTTTTTTATAGGTATATTATGATAATTCAAATAACTATATACTAATACTACATTTTCTGCTTTTATTTTTATTGACTAACGCGTGAATAAGTTGTATAATCTATGTAACAATTATCGGCGTATAAATTTTGTGACAAAAGCTTGTCGCCAAGGGGGATTAACAAGTGAAAAGCAAAAGGCTTCTGATTTCACTTACAGTAGTAGCACTGGTTGTTGTTATTATTGTTGTTTTAGCGGCGTTACTTACCGTTAAGGTTGTTCATCCTGTTTATCACGGTTTTGACGGAACACAAATTGAAGCTCCATCTGACGGTTGGGCTAAAGACGAAATAGAGGCAAATTATAAGGGCAAAAGTATAGTTTTTTTGTCAAAGACAAACCTTATGTCCGAATTGAATCAAAAAAATCATTTGTGGCATGCCTTTGCGGTTGTCAAGCAATTCCCAAATATTATTGAAATTCATTTTGTAAGGCGTACTGCCGTTGCCAAGCTGATGAGCTCAGGCGGAATGGTCT
The DNA here is from genome assembly GCA_947630455.1 of uncultured Clostridia bacterium. Lineage (GTDB taxonomy): Bacteria > Bacillota > Clostridia > Christensenellales > CAG-314 > Fimimonas. The sequence goes on along the minus strand of CANRHP010000007.1, from coordinate 27,661 downwards.
ATATCGACTGCTTCGGATACGTTATGGATAAACCCGAGCAAGACAGCGTTATTGATATAACCAGCGCTTTCAAATCCACCGATGTCGAACAAAATGTTGTGGGACAACCTCTCGTTTTTCAATCACCCGAAAGCAACAATCGTCTTAGCTATGTTTTGGAAGCAATAGAAGCGACGTGGCAATGCATGGTGGAAGTATCCGATATGACGCAGGTATTGGGCGAGAACAGTGTATTTCAATTTGATGAGGATGGAAATTTAATTGTTATGCCCACTCTGAAGGGAAAAATCGTTGTACATTCGCCCGAAACGGATCTCGGCACCAGATTGATAAAAGCTTACAGCGTTTATTACAATGAATGGGTTCGTCTCCAGGATGACAGCATCACAATCACAGTTTACAAAAACGGCAGAATAACCACTCCTTCTAATTAGGACGGACAGCACAGTACAGAGGAAATTATGAAAAGCAATTTTGTGACAATTTTGGATTTCGGCTCAAGCAAGGTTACCTGTATGGCGGCAACCAAGGTTTCGGACAACGGTGAGTTTGTCATTAAAGCTGTAGGACAGGCTTCTTACAGCGGTTTTGATGACAACGCCTGGTACGAGCCTACATTGTTGGACAATGCTGTTGCTCAGGCTATCAGCCAGGTCGAAAACAAAATGAAAAGCAGCATAAAAGAAATTTACGTCGGCGTTCCCGGTGCGTTTTGCGCTATGGTAACAGGTGAAGCGTCGCTTAACTTTCATTCCAAAAAGAAAATGGATGAAGATGATGTTGCGGAAATTATCGAAAAAGCCAATATATTCAAAGCGGATGACAACTTCATTTCTCTGACAGGCAAGCCTGTGTTTTACATTGTGGATGGTATTATTCGAACTGATGATGCTGTTGGGGTAATAGGAAACAAGCTTACCGGTTTGGTATCTTTTTCATTTATGAAAAAGTATTTTCGAAACACTGTCGCTCCCATATTGGTAGAAAAGGGTATCAACAAAGTTCATTATATCAACGCATGCGAGGCGCAGGCAAGCTTTATTTCAAATACCATGCTGAAAAGCGGCTATTCAATCATAATAGACGTCGGACATATCACGACCAACGTTGTTTTATGCGGCGGAAATGGATTGCTGTTCCAACGTACTTTTGCATTGGGATCCGGTTATTTTGCAGGTGATTTATGTCAGGTATTGGGCTGCGACTTTGATTTTGCAATGACTATATTGGAAAAAGTCAATCTCAATCTCGAAGTGCGGCAAGGGGATGCTTATACTGTAAACGGACGTATGGTTGATGCGGCACAAACCAACGATGTTGTGAGAGCACGAATTGCTCAAATTGCCGAATACGTCATGAAAAGCTTCGCTATGTGCGAAAAAGAAGTCCCGTTGGATACGCCTATTATTTTGACGGGCGGTGGTTTGGCTTATTTGCGCGGCGGTGTAGACGCTCTTGCACAGTCTCTGCAAAAACCGATTCGCCTTTATCGCAGTATCAATCCGCAAACTAACAGAAATGAGTACACCTCAAGCTATGGCTTGATTTACGAAGCAATACACGCGGGCAAAAGCCAAGGTGGATTGCTGTCTATGTTCAGAAATTTACGCAAAGGAGATAAATAATGGAAAACGAAACTAACGGCGGAATAGCAAGGATTTTAATTGTAGGCGTAGGCGGTGGCGGCGGTAATGCCGTAAACAGTATGATGAAAGCAGGTATTCGCAGTGTGGAGTACCTGGCGCTTAATACCGACCAGCAGGCACTTTCAAAGTTGTCTGCAAAGAAGATGGCGATAGGCGAAAAATTGACTAAGGGGCTCGGTGCCGGCGCTAATCCGGAAGTGGGCAAGGCGGCGGCGTTGGAAAGCAAAGAAGCTATTCAAAATGCGCTTCAAGGCGTAGACTTGTTGTTTATCGCGGCTGGTATGGGCGGCGGTACCGGTACAGGTGCAGCTCCTGTTGTTGCGCAAATAGCGAAGGAATTGGAAATCCTCACAATTGCCGTTGTTACCAAGCCCTTCAACTTTGAGGGGGTTCGCCGTATGAAAAATGCCGAGATGGGCATTGAAAATCTTAAAGGCAATGTTGATTCGCTTGTTATTGTTCAAAATGAAAAGCTTAACCGTGATAAGAATTTCTCTATTATGGACGCTTTTGCCAAAGCGGATGAGATATTGCTTCAAGGTATACGCGGTATAACGGACATAGTGGTTCAAGACGGACGTATAAACCTTGACCTTGCGGACATTAAGTGTGTTATGCGCAACAGCGGTATGGCGCATATGGGTGTTGGCGAAGGCAAGGGTAAAAACAAAACAATAGATGCGATACGCAAGGCCGTTTATTCTCCTTTGCTGGAAACTACGATTCAAGGCGCATCAAGTTTGATTGTAAATTTCCGCGGCGGCGAGGATTTGTCTTTGGACGAAGTTACGACGGGTGTGGATCTTGTTCGTCAAGTAATTTCTCCCGACGCCAACGTTTTGTTCGGAGTTGGATTCGATGAGGAAATGAAAGATGAAGTGCAGGTAACGCTCATTGCTACCGGTTTTTCCGGAAAGGGTGACGGAAGAGCTGCTTTTTTCAGCAGCGAGGCGGCTACACACGTTGCGGCTACTAATATTCAACGTTCCAATGCTGTCAATCAGCCGATCACAAGCGGCAACCCGCTGGGCAATGCCGACAGTATGCGTGATATTTCCATGCAAAGCGCGGCTTTCTCACAACCTCAGCCCCAGCCTCAGCAGCCTTCGGCGTCCACCATATCGGGCAATGTCTCCGTTGACGGTGATCCGTCCATTCCGCCGTTTCTTCGCAAAATGAAAAACTGACAGATTCAAAAAACAGCTTGTTCTGTTTTGGATGTGTGCAACAAAATCATATAATTTGTTTGTGCACAGAACATTTCGAACAAGCTTTTTTTGTACACCGTGTTTATAAACGGTTATTTGACAATAATTTAAGATTAGTATAGAATATAAAATATGGACAACAAAGAAAGCAGTCGTCAGCATCAGCAAATAGCGCAACAAGATAAAATTGAAGAGCTTGACAGCTTGGTTGAAGCTGATGTCGATACCGATAAGTCTATTGAAAAAGAAGAAAATACTAATCCAAAGAAAAAACGCGTAAGAAAAATACTTCTTACGCTTTTGTTGGTTGTGATAATTGCAGCGGTAATTATCTATACGGCAGTTAAAGATTTTAGCGGGGAAAATGTCGACATAGGCAATGTATTTAGGCAAATAAGGGATAACTGGTATTATTTATTTGTTTTACTGGGACTGTTTTCTCTGACTATATTGGCAGAAACCTTCAAGTTCTTTTTAATGATAAGAAAGACAACCGGCAAATATATGTTCGGTACAGCTTTTTCCAATGCCGCGTTGGGAAAGTTTTACGACTATGTGACGCCTTTTGGATCGGGAGGGCAGCCGTTTCAAATTTATTATTTGTCAAAAAACGGGGTTCCCGGCGGACCGGCGGGGGCGATTCCGATCGGTTCTATGTTTTTGTCGCAATTTACTTTTTTTGTTTGCGCGGTTGTTTCGTTTATCGTCGGCGTGGATGCTGATGTGGTGCCGATTTATATACAGATATTGGCTTATTTCGGCGCGATATGCTACATTTCGGTATCGCTGTTTTTGGTGGTATTTTCATTTTTCCCGAAGGCGGGTTACAAGGTGATCGCTTGGGGCGTGAAAATCCTTACCAAGATGAGAATATGTAAAAATCCGGATAAATGGATCGAAAAAGGCAACACGGCTATTGATAACAACAAAAAGAATATGGCTATCATATTCAAATCGAAACGGATTCTGATAGTTGGAACACTGTTGTCCTTTGTATTTAATTTGGCGCAGTGTTCTATGCCGTATTTTACTCTGCTTTTATTTTCAGACGCATTGAAAGCGGCAAATTTGGTACCATCCTGGCAATTGTGGTTTGAGGTGACGCGTATAACATTCTTTATATACTGCGCAATAACCATCGTTCCTACCCCCGGCAATTCAGGCGCAGCAGACGGTACTTTCTATGGTTTGTTCAGTAGTATTTTGACGGCAGGAACATGTTTTACGGGTATGATGATATGGCGTATGTACAGCTTTTACTCCTATATTATCCTGGGCGTTTTGGTTACAATTGTTTTGAAAGTGGTTACTGCGGTGCGTGCGAAAAGAAAAAAAAACTATATCGAATGAGTAAATAATTTTTTTGCTGAGAATGATATGAAAAAAATATTGGTAACATTGGTTGAAGCCGGGATGGGGCATATAGTAACAGCCCGTGCAATATACGAAGCGTTGAACCGGTTTAAAAGCGACGACGTGGAGGTTGAGATTCGAGATATATTTCAAAGCAATAAAACGTTGCGGAAATATGAAAAATTTTTGATCGCCGAAACAAAGAAAGCCAGTAAGGATCCTCTTCACTCTCGCATCCAGCTTGCTTCGATGCACTTACTTGGATCTCAAAATACTTTACGTTTAGTGCATTCTACTGTTTATAAAAAGGACGTAGACTGCTATGTTGACGAATTGTGCAAAATTGATCCCGATATAATTATAGATACTCACTATTTTGCAGCTTACTGCTCTGCGAAATTTCGCGATAACTTCAAGCCGAATTGTTGTGTAATCACCTATAACCCCGATAATTATGTACACGGATGGTGGTACCGGCAAGTGGATTATTTTATAGTAAACAACGAACTCGCCTACAATCAAGCATTAGAAGAAGGATTTGCGCCGGAAAAATTGCGTCAGGTGTACTTTATTTCTCATAGGGGGGGGGTAAGCAATGAAGTACAGGAAAGTAAAGAATATTATCGCAAAAAATATGGTATACCGCAGGATAAATTCGCTGTCAAAATAGCCGACGGTGTGTACGCCGAAGCAAAAATGGAAGGCTTTGTTAAGGAATTGATTAAGACGGATAAGCCTGTCACCGTTGTTGCTATCTGCGGACGCAATCAAAAATTGAAAAACAAATTCGATCGCCTAAAAGGAAAATTGCCGAGCAACGTAACACTGGTTCCGTTGGGGTTTGTGGACAAAATTTATGAGGTATTTTGCGCGTGCGATCTGTTTATTACAAAAGCCGGACCGAATGCCGTACTGGACAGTGTTCTTATGCGTGTACCCGTTGTTATAAACTACTGGGCGAATAAGATCGAATGGTCAACAAAAGAATTGTTCGTTAAAAATCTCGGCTGCGGCGTAGTGATAGAACATGCTCACAAAGCACGAGAGTTTGTGGAAAACTGCATAGAAAACAAAGGCGTATTGGATAATTATATAAGAAATGAGGAAAAAATAGACAAAAACAGAAATGGAGCGGATGAGGTCGCTCGCTTTGTATATGATAAAATAACAAATGAAAATCGGACAATATAGTATTATTCGTTCGATTTTTTTAAAATTGTAATTTGAAAAGAATATTTTTCACGTCATTGGGCACACTTGCAGCAGGAGGTAGAAATAATGAAATCTACAAAGAACACTGGCACAAAGCCCGCAAAGAACACTAAAACAAGCGATTGCAGCAACAGCAAAAACAAGTCGTCCGATTGCTGCGGCGGAGCAAAGCGCAACAGCAAGTCCTCTTCACAGGAAGAGGAAGGCGACCCGCAGGGGAGTTACACGGGCAACCCCATAGGGTGGGGTAAATTTGCAGAGCCGATCCAAGATGTGGACGATCTGTAAGCGAAAGACTGCCGTTTGTGCGGCAGCCTTTCTATTTGCAACGAGGCGGATGTCTCAGTTCAATGCTCACCTTAGATGAGCAGTTGTCGCAGTGAAGTACAAATTTCCCGCATTGACTGCGATAAGTGTATTCCAGATTGTGTCCTTGTTTGCAAATCGGCGGGCTTGCGTTGCAGCAATTGTTATTTCGTCGTTGACTGCATACTGTATTGAGATAGGTTTGTTCGTTTAGAAATCGACCGGAGCTGTAGCATTTCATACTAAATTGTATGAGTTGTGCACAAAATTTGTCAAAATGCTTGAAAGATTGAGTTTCGTGTACTATAATATACCCATTATGGGAGGATATAACTATGATTTTTGAAAAAGTGCAAAAGCTTCTTGCGGAGTCTCTCAATATCGAGGATCCGAGTAAAATTACAATGGAATCCAATATTGTGCAGGATCTCGGTGCAGACAGCCTGGACATGGTTGAGATGCTTATGTCTCTTGAGGATAATTTCGGCATTACTGTGCCTGACGAAGCGGCAAACGATCTTGTAACAGTCGGCGCAATAGTGAAATATATAGAAGAACAAAAGAAATAATTGCAAAATACAGTATTTATCCGAACGCGTTTTTGCGTTCGGCTTTTTAATAATATCGCAATGACTTATCAACAAATTATTCAATCGTTGAAAGAAAACAGCAGCAAGGATCTTTACAACTTCAACGACAATATCATCAACAGCGCTGTACCTTCATTTGGTTGTTCCATTCCTTTTGTACGTAAATTAGCCGCCGAATGTAGCTTGAAAGAAGCGGAGAGCTTTCCTGTTCATGCATATTATGAAGTTGATCTGCTGCGTGGAATTGTCGTTTCCAAATGCAAATTGCCCTTTGCGGAGAAGGCTGAGCACCTTTCGTCATTAGCTGAAATCATCGAAAATTGGACAGTATGCGATTGCTCCGTCGTCAAGGTACCTCAAAATGAGCGGGAACAATATTTTGGGTTCTTTTGCGATTTGCTTCCAAGTGACAAACCGTTTGTTTGCAGATATGGCACGGTAAATCTAATGAACAATTTTTTGGATGAAGCCCATATTGACAAAATTTTTACCCAATTAGGCAAAATTACGCAATGGGGACAATATTATGTCGATATGGGTGTAGCGTGGCTTATTGCTACGGCTATGGTCAAATGTCGGGATAAGACGGTTTATTTTATGGAAAATACAGGTAGGCAAGTACTTAATAAATCTACCTATAACAAAGCACTTCAAAAAATGAGAGACAGCTTTCGCGTGAGTGCAGCCGACAAAGCCTGGACCAGGAGTATAAAAATAAAATAATAGCTTCAAAGTTTGCTTTTTAGTTAGCTAATTGTTTGGCAATATTTGTCGCTTTCAAATAATACCGCTCAAAGTTGCATAAACTACAAATATGTACGAAGCAACTGTAAGTGTGGCAAAGGAAAATGAGTATTTGCTAAGCTATGTTAAGGGACAGATGATGCCTACACTCGGCGATGTGGATGGCATAACTGCGGAAAATCAAGAAAAGTTTTACAGTTTTTTTTCGTTGGCATGTGCCGATACCTATAGATTCCAGATACAGCGCCGATTAACGGATGTTGTGTCGCAGGCACTCGCATTGGGTTACAAAAATGTTTATGTTCGCAAGCTGCTTAACGTTGACAAAAGTAATTTTTATCAAAATGTATTAGTCAATACAATTTGCATATTCGACAACGATTACGACAAGCAGGCGGTGTGCCGTTTGTTGGATATAGACAAGACGGTTTGTATGGACGGCTATTATAATTTCCGTCTCGAACCAATAAAGAAAAGGTGGTTGGAGATCACAAAATTGGTGAGCGACAATTTTTACGTACTGTCCGACAGTAAAATGATTACAGAGTTTTTGCAATATTTGTTGGAATCCACTCCATCAAAAGTTAAAAAGTTGTCCGTAACGGTGGATGGTGACGATTTTGTACTTTACGGAACGGGAAACAAGGTGCTTGAGCCGACGCTTTCACTGGCAAAAAACACCTCCTGTGAAGAAGAGATTATGCTTAATGCGCTGTTCCTCAAGCCGCAAAATATCAAGATTTATTATTCTCAACCGCTCAATCCGGATTTTGTCAATATGCTGGACGCGTTGTTTGATACGGAGTACGTGGAAGTACATTGACTATGAATATACTAAGAAAATTTGTGAAAAAAGAGTTGACAGAAATTTTCATTGGGACTAAAATTTGTTTATAAATATGCTAAAAGCTGAGACAAGTTTTACAAGGGTAGTTTCCCAGAGAGTGACAGATGGTGTGATTGTCGCAAATGAGCTTGTAAGATACCACTCGGTTTGGCGCGTTCGCTTGACGATACAAAGCAAAAAGAGTGTACGGCAATTGCCGTAAAATAAGGTGGAACCGCGGAAATTTTTTCGTCCTTATGAGTCTTTTGGACTTGTAAGGATTTTTTTTATCAAATATCAGGAGGCTATTATGTCTGTAAACATCAAGCTGCCGGACGGCAGCGCAAAACAATTTGACAAAGAAGTCAGCTGCATGGAAGTGGCTCAGACAATATCGGCGGGATTGGCAAGAAATGCAGTTTGTGCCGAAGTGAATGGCGTAAAATGCGATATGTCCCATATGATAAACGGCGACTGCGAATTTAAGGTGTACACACTAAAGAGTGATGAGGGTTTGGAGGTTCTCAGACATTCTACTGCACATCTAATGGCTCAAGCCATTTCGCATATTTGGAAGGACGCTAAATTTGCAATAGGGCCCGCTATCAAAAACGGTTTTTATTACGATATTGATTTTGAGGGTACTGTTATCGCATCGGAAGATCTTGAACGTATAGAAAAGGAAATGTCAAAAATAGCGGCTCAGGATTTACCGATCGTGCGTGAAGAAATTTCTCGAAAGGAAGCTATAGAATTTTTCCGTGAGCGCGGTGACAACTACAAGGTGGAAATTCTTTCCGAATTGGATGCCGATACCGTTTCGTTATATCGCCAAGGCGACTATGTTGACCTATGTCGTGGACCGCATATGAGCTCGACGGGCAAGCTTAAAGTTTTTAAGCTTACAAGCATTGCCGGCGCGTATTGGCGCGGCGACACAAAAAACAAGATGCTCACGCGCATATACGGTACGGCGTTTGAAAAGAAACAAGAGCTGGACGAATATCTTTTGCGTCTCGAAGAGGCTAAACGTCGCGATCACCGCAAGTTAGGCAAGGAACTGGATCTATTCGATATCTTCGATGAAGGACCTGGTTTTCCGTTTTTCTTTCCTAAAGGAATGGTGCTGCGCAACATCTTAGAGGATTTTTGGCGTAAGGAGCATGTAAAAGCGGGTTATCAGGAAATCAAAACGCCCATGATACTCAATCAAGAGCTATGGCACCGCAGCGGTCACTGGGATCACTACAAGGATAATATGTACGTGGTTAAGATCGACGACGAGGATTACGCTATCAAGCCAATGAATTGTCCCGGTGGAATGTTGGTGTACAAGCGTAAGCCGCACAGTTACAGAGATCTTCCCGAACGTATGGCGGAGCTGGGGTTGGTGCACCGGCACGAATTGTCAGGCGCGCTGCACGGACTGATGCGCGTCAGATGCTTTACGCAGGATGACGCTCATATATTTATGACTCCGGAGCAAATTGAGGAGGAAATAGAGGGAGTTGTGCGCCTCATTGACAGCTTTTACAAGGTATTCGGATTTAAGTACAGTCTTGAGCTGTCCACACGGCCGGAGGATAGCATGGGAACTGATGAGCAATGGGAAATGGCAACCAATGCTCTCAAAAATGCACTTGAAAAGCTGGGCAAGGCTTATGATATAAACGAGGGAGATGGCGCGTTTTACGGTCCTAAGATAGATTTTCACCTTGAGGACAGTCTCGGAAGAACATGGCAATGCGGTACCATTCAGTTGGACTTCCAGATGCCCGAGCGTTTCGATCTGACATATGTCGGTCAAGACGGCGAAAAGCATCGCCCGGTGATGATTCACCGCGTTGTATTCGGCAGTATCGAGCGATTTATTGCTATTCTCACTGAACACTATGCCGGCGCATTTCCGCTTTGGTTGGCGCCCGTACAGGTCAAGTTGGTGCCTATTTCGGAAAATCAGGCAGACTATGCCCATGAAGTGTGCGAGAGACTCATCAACAAAGGAATACGTGCTGAGGTGGATGATCGCAATGAGAAAATGGGCTACCGTATTCGTGAGGCTCAGCTGCAAAAAATACCTTATATGCTCGTATTGGGAGAAAAGGAGAAAGAAAGCGGCGCCGTGGCCGTTCGCAACAGAAAAAAGGGCGATCTCGGAGTGATGAGCTTGGACGATTTTGTCGCCAAGCTGCAATGTGAGATCGAAAGCAAGTCCGACGATATGTAAATTAAATTATATAAAAATTTTCTATATTAACAGCTTGGCGATTGACAGTTATAATTGATAAATCCTTGATTTCGGCAGCCGTAAGAATATAAATGCGGCTACACCGAATAGGGAATACAGTATGTAAACGTCGAGCTGTTTTTATTGCAAAAATTTGTCACTAAAAAAATTGCGGTTAATACTATGTCGACATAAAGGACCGAAAGCGGAAGTTTTATGATACGGTTAGCGAATGTGAGCAAGGAATTTGTTTCAAAGTCCGGTCACAAGGTTTACGCATTGAAAAATGTAAGCTTCGAGTTGGGCAATGTCGGCATGGTATTTATACTCGGCAAAGTCTATGTTTCTCTTCGGAGAAAACTTTGGCAAAGTTCATCAAACAAAAAGGCATAGAATATTTCAGTGTAGAACAGGGTAAAATCTCCAAATATAACGACATGAACTATGGAAACGAACTCTGGAAAAACAACTCCAAGCAGTATATCGACGCCAACTGCAAATATATTTTCAACAACATACGTTCGATCGTTGCGCGTTTATTTTGTAAAAAACATTTGACAAGACGGCTGAATTTTGCTACAATAATCACGTAATCAAGCAGAACTGCCGTTCTCACCGAACAGATAAATGAGTTTGTCGGTATACCAATAGTAAAAAACGTCTGTTAGGCGTATGTTGGAATGTGCGGTATTTTGTTTGATACCGCACTTTTTCGGCTTATTTATCACTATCAAAACAGAAGTTTTAGGAGGACACACTTATAAAAGAGCTTCAGATCAACGGTCAGATAAGAGACAGGGAGATCAGATTGATTGACAAGGACGGTCAAAAAATCGGCATAATGTCCGCGTATGACGCACAAAAAATTGCCGATGAGCAGGGGCTTGACCTGGTAAAGATCGCGCCCACATCCCAACCGCCTGTGTGCAAGCTGATGGATTACAGCAAGTACAAGTACGAGCAAAATAAAAAAGAAAAGGAAATGAAGCGCAATCAAAAAACAATGGAGATCAAAGAAGTTTGGCTCTCTATGACAATAGATGTTGGCGATCTCAATACAAAAGCCAATATCGCGCGCAAATTTCTTAAAGACGGAGACAAGGTCAAGGCGACTATACGCATGCGCGGTAGACAGCAGGCATACGCAAATCAGGGTGTGGAAGTAATGAAAAAATTTGCCGAAATCCTTGCCGACGTATCTAAAATAGATAAACAGCCTATAACGGAAGGCAGAAATATCACTATGTTTCTTGTTCCGCTAAAATAAAGTAAATAATTCAATCGGAGGACAAATATATGCCTAAACAAAAATCACATAGCGCATCCAAAAAAAGATTTGTCGTGCTGAAAAGCGGCAAGGTTAAACGCGCTCAGTGCAACAAAAACCACAAGCTTGGTAAAAAGACAACCAAAAGAACACGCAATTTGCGCAGTACCGCTTACGTCAACAAGACGCAAGAAGGAACAGTAAAGAGCATGTTGCCCTACTAAGAGGAGGATATAAGTTATGAGAATCAAACGCGGTGTAAATGCGGTAAAAAAACGCAGAAAAATACTTAGAGCTGCCAAGGGTTACTTTGGTCTCAAGTCCACAAACTATCGTCTCGCCCGTCAAGCGGTAATGAAGAGCGGCTACTATGCATACGTGGGAAGACGTCGCAGAAAGCGTGATATGCGCAGCCTTTGGATAGCACGTATCAATGCTGCGGCACATGCAAACGGATTGTCGTACAGCAAGCTTATGCATGGTTTGAAGCTTGCCAATATTGAAGTCAACAGAAAGTCTCTTGCGGATATTGCAGTCAACGACGCAGTAACTTTTGCCAGTCTCGCCGAAGCTGCAAAAGCTAATCTCAACTAATACGATAAGAGCCTTAACAGGCTCTTTTTCTGTTTTTCGTTATGATGATTACATCCACAGACAATCCCAAGATCGTGGAAGCCGCAAAGCTATCGGATAAGAAGTATCGAAAGTCAACGATGAATTATTTGATAGAGGGTATACGGCTTGTTCGTGACGCTATAAGATACGGGGCGCAGCTCGAAGATATATTTATCCGTGAGGGGGCAGCGGATATTGCTGATTTTCCCAAGGCGACAGTGGTATCGGACAAAGTATTCGCCAAGCTGTCGGATACGGTCAACAGTCAAGGGGTATGTGCCGTTGTGCATCGGGTAAAATCCGAGTTGAGCAAGCCCGTCGGCAATTGTTTGGTGTTGGATGGTCTACAGGACCCCGGAAATGTCGGCACGCTCATTCGCACTGCGGCAGCCTGCGGTTTTTCCGATGTATACGCTGCCGGTTGCGTAGATTTGTACTCGCCCAAAGTTATCCGCAGTGCAATGTCTGCACATTTTTGCGTAAAACTTCACGAGGCGAATATAGAAGAAGTGCTGGCTACGTTGGATGGAATTGCAACTGTCGCTGCGGATATGCGGGGTGACAATCTGTTTGAAACAGACCTGCTTGCTCCTGTAGCGGTAATTGTTGGCAATGAGGGAAACGGCTTGTCCGACTACGTTCGTAAGCATGTTGCCAAAACCGTGGCATTACCGATGGCCAACGATTTTGAGTCGCTCAATGCGGCTGTTGCCGGCAGTGTGATCATGTATCGAATTTTTTCACAAAATAAATAAGCGGAGGTTATTATGTCCGGTCATAGTAAATGGAATAACATAAAAAACAAAAAGGCAAAGGGAGACGCTGCTCGTTCACAAGTTTTTACTAAAATAGGGCGTGAAATAGCGGTAGCTGTCAAAGCAGGCGGTCCCGATCCTTCGTCCAATAGTAAGCTATATGATGTAATTCAAAAGGCAAAAGCAAACAATATGCCCAATGAGAATATTCAGCGTAGCATAAAAAAGGCGAGCGGAGAGCTTTCGGCTGTAGAATATGTTGAAATCACTTATGAGGGGTACGGCGTTGGTGGCAGCGCAGTAATAGTAGAGTGCCTCACAGATAATAAAAACCGTACTGCCGGCGATGTACGGCATGCATTTGACAAAAACGGAGGCAATCTCGGCGGTACCAACAGCGTTAGCTACATGTTTGACCGTAAGGGAATTGTAATTGCCGAAAATACAATAGGCTTGGATGACGACTCTGCATTTGAGTTGGCAATCGAGTCGGGGGCGGATGACGTTTCGCTTGACGACGGTATGGTGGAAATCACATGCGGTATTTCGGCGCTTAGTGGGGTGCGCGACGCGGTAGTATCAAAGGGTCTCAACCTTATTTCCGCAGAAATGGAATGGATTCCGCAAAATATGGTGACTTTAGACGGTGACAATCTCGTACGTTTCCAAAAAATGTTGGAAACCTTGGAGGATAACGACGACGTTCAGGAAGTTTATCATAATGTGGTGCTGCCGGAAGAGGACGAAGAATAGACGTTTATAATTGAAGAATGAGTTCGGTTCGCTACCGAACTCATTTTTGGTTTCACTTGACTTTTACTCAATATTGATATATATTGTATATTGGAAAATTAGGTGACATATGAAGAGAGTGATCGGCTTTGACCCGGGACTTGCGATAGTTGGTTACGGGGTGATGGATTTTGAAGATTTTAACCGCAAAAAAATTGTAGATTACGGTGTAATAACCACTCCAAAAGAAGAAAGCTTCCCTGTTAGGCTTGCGATTTTGTATGAATCGGTCTCTGAACTTATCGAAAAATTCAAACCGGATGAAATAGCCGTAGAAGAGCTTTTCTTCAATACTAATATAACCACTGGTATAAATGTGGCGCATGCGAGAGGCGTATTGTTATTGGCTGCAATACACAGTTGTGGCAAATTGTATGAGTACACTCCGCTGCAAATCAAGCAGGCGATGACGGGCTACGGAAGGGCGGACAAAAAACAAATACAGCAAATGGTAAAAGTTTATTTGGGGTTGGAAAAGGTGCCGCGTCCGGATGACGCTGCCGATGCGCTTGCGGTTGCGCTCACTCACATACAAACGGGTGGACTTACGGACAAATTTTATATTCAATAAACGAGGCGTTTATGTTCAGCTATATTAACGGGGTAGTGACAGATTTGCAAAACGGAGTTGTTACCGTAGATGTCAGCGGAGTTGGCTTTGAACTTGCCGTGTCAAGTTATACCCTTGCCGATTGTCAATTGGGGCAAAAGCAACGTCTTTACACATTTATGCAGGTAAAGGAAGACGGCATTTCATTGTTTGGTTTTTCCACGATTGAAGAAAAAAACATGTTTACACGTTTGATTTCCGTTTCCGGAGTAGGCTGCAAGGTTGCGCTTGGAATACTTTCCGGTATGGATACCGACAGTCTTGCGCTTGCAATCTTCAACGGCGATACAAAACTGCTGACCAAAATAAAGGGTTTGGGCAAAAAGACTGCGGAAAGATTGATCCTTGAGCTCAAAGAAAAGGTCTATATTGACGCAGCTCAAATGGTGCTGCCCGTCACACAAAACCCCGATTTGCCTATCAATAAGGAAATGCAAAACGCTATAGCGGTGCTTTGCTCATTGGGTAAAAGTCAAGCGGAGGCGGAAAAGCTTGTGGAAGCAGCGTCCAAGCTTGGTGCAGTATCTGCAGAAGAGCTTGTTAATATGGCTTTTAGAATAAACTGATAAAACGGATAAATATATGGAGCAGCAATTTTTTACTAGTACATTGACAGAATACGAACGGGATACGGAAAATATTCTTCGTCCTAAAACCTTTGATGACTATGTCGGTCAGGACAAGGTGAAAGAAAATATGCGTGTCTATATACGTGCGGCTCTTTCTCGCGGTGAAAGCTTGGATCATGTACTTTTGTATGGTCCTCCGGGATTGGGCAAAACCACGCTTGCACATATTATCGCCAACGAAATGGGCGTCCCTATCACCGTTACGAGCGGCTCGGCGATCCCCGGAAAATTCGATCTTTCCGCAATACTCTCAAAGCTTAAACCAAACGAAGTGCTGTTCATAGACGAAATTCACCGTCTGAACAGCAGCTTGGAAGAAATACTTTATCCTGCGATGGAAGATTATCGCTTGGATTTTGTTGTGGGTAAGGGACCGAGCGCAACAAGCGTAAACATCAAACTGGAAAAGTTTACGCTCATAGGTGCAACCACAAAGGCAGGCAATCTGGCAGCTCCTCTCAGGGATAGATTCGGTATGCAGATGAGACTTGTACTTTACACGCCCGAGCAATTACAGGGGATAGTGCTTAAGTCTGCGAAAAAGCTGGGGACGGATATCGACAGCGAAGCGACGTTCGAAATTGCCCGCCGCAGTCGAGGAACTCCTCGTATTGCCAATAGATTGCTAAAGCGTGTCAGAGACTTTGCCGAGGTGCTCGGTGACGGTCGAGTGACACGAGAAGTTACTTTGCATGCAATGCAGGTAATGGAAGTAGACGAGTTGGGCTTGGACGCTGTGGACAAAAATATACTCACAACGATCATCGACAAATTTAGCGGCGGTCCCGTGGGCTTGGATACTCTTGCGTCGGCAACGGGTGAGGATACTCAGACTATTGAGGATGTTTATGAACCCTATTTGCTGCAGTTGGGTTTCATTGCACGCACTCCGCGAGGCCGGGTATGTATGCCGAACGCGTACAAGCACCTTGGTAAAAGGTTATCTAAGGAACGTATGGAGATGCTGTCCATATATGTAGACGGCGACAGTGACGATGAGGACGAGTGATTTTTGGTACAATCTGCCGGAGGAATTGATTGCTCAACATCCCGTCGAACCGCGAGACAGCTCGCGTTTGCTTGTTTACGACAGAAATACAAAAAAAGTTGAGCATAGAATATTTAGTGATATAGTTGAGTACCTGCAGAAGGGGGACGTGCTTGTTGTCAACAACACTAGGGTGCTGCCGGCACGAATATACGGTTTCAAAGAGCTCACCGGCGGCAAAATCGAATTTTTGCTTCTTAAACGGTTGGATCTTACTCATTGGGAAGTAATATTGAAGCCCGGGCGAATAGCCAAGCCGGGAGCTGTCTTTTGTTTCGGCAATAAACTCAAAGCTCGTGTTGACAGTATAGGGGACGATGGCAGCCGCATAGTTGAGTTTATGTACGAGGGTACATTTGAGACAATACTTGAAGAGCTCGGAAAAATGCCTTTGCCGCCGTATATCAAAGAAGAACTCGCGGACAAGTCGCGGTACAACACGGTTTATTCCAAGGTAGATGGCTCCGCTGCGGCTCCAACGGCAGGGTTGCATTTTACGCAACAGCTTTTGGAACAGGTCAAAGCAAAGGGCGTAGAAATAGCAGAGGTGTTGCTGCATGTCGGACTGGGAACCTTTAGACCGGTCAAGGTAGACGACGTGACGGCACATCACATGCACTCCGAATATTACGAAGTGTCCCCGATTGCAGCGGATGCAATCAATCGCGCCAAGGAGGAAGGGCGTCGCGTGATCTGTGTGGGAACTACGAGCGTCCGTACTTTGGAAAGTGCTGCAGATCGCGTCGGACATGTCGAGGCAAAAAGCGGCAATACGGATATATTTATTTATCCTCCGTATACATTTAAAGTTGTGGACGCATTGATTACCAACTTCCATTTGCCGGAGAGTACTCTAATTATGCTGGTATCGGCATTATGCAGTCGAGAGGAGATACTAAGCATTTACGATCTCGCCGTAAAGGAAAGATACAGATTTTTTTCCTTCGGTGACGCGATGTTCATAAAATAATAATGAAGCAATTCAGTTACGAACTAATACATGTAGATAAACATACGGGTGCCCGTACGGGCATCTTCCACACTCCGCACGGAGATATAGAAACGCCTATTTTTATGCCGGTAGGTACGGCGGCAACCGTCAAATCGTTGCTGCCTTCCACATTGAAAGAGTTGGGTACGCAAATTTTGCTTTCCAACACATACCATCTGTATCTGAGACCGGGAAGCGAAATAGTCGCGCAGGCGGGAGGCTTGCATAAATTTATGAATTGGGAGCGCCCAATTCTTACAGACAGCGGCGGTTTTCAGGTATTTTCTCTTGGCGATTTGCGTAAAATTACCGACGAGGGGGTAACATTCGCTTCGCACATTGACGGAAGCAAGCATATATTTACTCCCGAAAGTGTAATGAAAACGGAGCATGATCTCGGCGCGGACATTATAATGGCTTTTGACGAGTGCTCGACTTACGGCTGTGATAAACAATATGCCCGTCAGGCAATGACGCGAACTCACAAATGGTTGGAGCGATGCGCAAAGGTTCACGCCAACGGAATTCAGATGCTTTTTCCAATTGTTCAGGGAAATATGTTTACAGATTTACGTATAGAATCGGCTAAATTTACAAGGGAATTTGCTGAATGCGGTATTGCCGTAGGCGGTCTTTCGGTGGGAGAGCCGAGCGAAGTAATGTACAAAATGATGGACGATATTCGTCCTTATCTTCCCGAAAATATGCCTCGATATCTTATGGGAGTGGGTACGCCGGATTATATTTTGGAAGGCATCGAACGTGGTATAGATATGTGTGACTGCGTGCTGCCTACTCGTATAGCGCGTAACGGTACGGCAATGACAACTCATGGCAAGGTGGTGGTGCGCAACGGCTGTTACAAACAGGACTTCACTTCGTTGGATGAAAACTGTGATTGTTATTGTTGTAAAAATTTTACCAAAGCATATCTGAGACATCTTGTCAATTGCAAAGAAATACTTGCTGCCGAATTGCTCAGCATACACAACGTGTATTTTCTTTTGAATCTGGTGAAAGGCGCGCGTGAAGCGATCAAAAGGGACAGCTTTGCCGAATACAAACGGGAATTTTACGCGAATTATTACGAAAAAAATAAAAAATGAGCACCGTTTATTTTTAAATAAGCCAAAGCTATTGCTTTTTTTTCTTATTTACTGTATAATAAAAAAAATATTTCAATGCCTTACTTTGCAAATTGTAAAAATCCATGAGGCGTTGTTCAAGGAGAATATATATGTTGGAATTACTCAATTTTTTTGATGGAGAAAGCGGCGCAACCGCTGCCGAAGGAAATTGGTTCGGTCAATGGGGTATTTACGTTGTTTTCGGCGTGTTGCTGGTCGGTATGATATTGTTGATGATCCTTCCTCAAAGAAAGCAAAAAAAGCGTCAGGAGGAAATGATGTCTAAGCTTGCCGTTGGAAGTATCGTAACGACTATAGGCGGCATAGTCGGCGAAGTTGTACAGCTTGATGAAACGCATATCTGGCTGTTGACTGGTCTCGACGAAAACAAAACCACAATGCAATTTTTGCGTCAAGCAATTCATTCGGTAGCGCCCGCTCCGGGATCTCCCGAGGCTGAAGCTATCGAACAGGCTGAAAAAGAAAAAGAGAATGAGGTAGACGAAATTAAATAGTTTGGTATAATACAAGCTTCCTCCGAATAGAATTTATTAGCTATTCGGAGGTGTTTTTATGGAAGCAAGTGCTAAGAAATCTATTGTTTTACAATCCGTCAAAGCGGGACTTTTGTCGTTGGTTTTTTCCTGCATAGGAATATTGTTATTGGCGCTTATTGCCAAATTATGTAATATCGGTGATAAAGCTTTGCCTATTATCAATCAGGTAATCAAGATTGCGGCAGTAACATTGGGCACGCTTATTTCCGTAAAGGATGAAAAGTTTTTACTCAAAGCCATCATCGGTGCGGTATTGTTTTGGGCGCTTTCATTAGCACTTTTTGCCATTATGGGCGGACAATTTCATTTCGGACAAATTGCATTGGATCTGGGAATATCGCTCGTAGTGGCAATTGTGATCGCTCTTATAAAAAGCCGCAAAGCTGCGTGATAAGGTCGCATCACACATTAGTCTGAATATTATTTTTAAATTTCGTACAAGTATTCCGTACGGCGCAGTTGGTTTTGACTGCGCCGTTTTTATATTATAAAATAATTATTGTATTCATTATTGAAAAAAACAATTGACTAATTTGCCAACTGATACTATAATAAAATGGTTAAGTTAGGCAAAAGTCAAGGAGACTCACAATGACTGTACAAACAAAGAAAATATTGGTTTCGTTACTGCTTTGCCTTGTGCTGGCAGTTACGGTAACATTAGGTGTTTTTTGCTTTATTCCCAACTTCGAAGTAAATGAAGTCGGTGATTATTATCAATCGGCGTATACCGTTACACAAAAGAGTGGCGCATTTACAGATACAGTTAAAGCAACATACAGTATAAAGCTCGATGAAGGAACAAAAGGTGAAAGCGTTGTTAATGCTTTGAAAACACGTCTTGAAAAAACCTACGGCTACTATGGATCGAAGGTTGACTACAATGAAGCTTCCGGCTTTGTTACTGTGGAAATTCCCAAATCTGACAACACTAATACAAGTGTAAAGCCATCTGCGCAAACAATCCTTAACAACGTTATCGTAAACGGTAAGGTGGAAATTTTAAACGTCAACTATTCAAACAGTCCAAGCTATTCGCAAGACAGCGTTGTCCTGACGCAGGAACATTTTCGCCGCGCAAGCGTTCGCAGCTATATCAATCAGGATGTAACTTTGTATATTTGCAGAGTTCGTCTCACTAAAGAAGGTTCAAAGCTTGCCGAAGAGCTTGCAGAAAGCACTCCTTATACGGTGGCAATCGACGGTACAGTTGAAACCTGGGTATATTGGACGGGAAGCGAGCTGCAAATCACCTACGCTTATACGGATGAATCTACAAGCGAAGAACATGCAAGAGCAATGAACGCATACATAAGCAGCGGTGCGCTCAACGCCACCCTAACACAAGAAGGGAGTACCGAAACCATCGAAAATAAGCTCGGCGGCTTGATTTATCTGGTTGTTTTCGGTGCAATAGTTCTTGCAAGTTTTATCTTCTTTGCTGTACGCTACAAGTCGATAGGACTGATCCCCATCATTACACAAGCTCTTGCCGTGTTCGTATTTATGTTTTTCGGCGCGCTTGTACACCTTGAGATATTCAATGTGGCGATGGGTATAGGCGTTATTCTCGCATATGCGTTTATGACGGTGTTCAGTGCGCTTGCTTTCGAAAAGGTACGCAAGCTGATGGTTGACGGTAACAAAAATTATTCTGTCGCAAGATATCAAGCGCTTTCATTTAGTCGTGACAACCGCAAGGATTTGTTGATATCTCTTATAGCTCATGGCGCGTTGTTGGTACTGGGTATAATTCTTTGGGTAATCCCGACTCTCGTTACCGCACCGTTGGGCAACGCATTCGTTTATGGCGCGGTGCTGTCGCTTATTGTGACGTTCGGACTCAACAGACTGTTTGCTCTTTTGATTGTTCCTTTCTTCGATGTGAAGAGTAATAGAACCAAAGCAAGAAAATAACAATATTCAACCGATATGTAAGCAGCCTTCTACTTAATAGAAGGCTGCTATGTTTTCTATAAATATGAAACAAAAATATGTCAAACGTCCCGTTGTGGATGAACAAGCCGTTAAATATTTGCAAAACGAAGGACTTTCGCGCGCTGTTGCGGAGGTGCTTGCCTCGCGCGGTATTTGCGAACAGAATTACGATGATTTTGTCAACGACAGGGATGTTTTTCATTCGCCCTTCGAAATGGCGAATATGGATACCGCCGTGGAAACAATCAATTATGTTATGGAATGTGGAGGCAAAATACTTATTTACGGCGATTACGACGCGGACGGGTTGACGGCAAGCAGTATTTTATCCTTGTATTTTTCCGATAACGGAATTGCCAACGACGTGATCGTTCCGACGCGCGACGAGGGTTATGGCTTGCATGCGGACAACGTTTTGCAGGCTTTTCAGAAGGATTTCTACGATTTGGTGATAACCGTCGACTGCGGCATTTCCAACGCAGAAGATGTCAACAGGATCGCATCGGAGTTGGGTGTAGAAGTTATTGTGACCGATCACCACGAGCTTCCCGACAACTTGCCGGATTGTATTTGTGTCAACCCCAAATTGGGGTATCCGTTTCCGTATCTTGCCGGCGCGGGAGTTGCTTGGAAATTGGTAGAAGCGCTTGCAGGAAGGGATATTGCTGCCAATTACAGTGATTTGGCTTGTGTAGGTACTATCGGCGATATCATGCCAATGCAGGATGAAAACCGTGCGCTTGTAAAATTGGGACTTGCAAACATGAGGCACAAGAGTCTTCGTCGTCTTGCGGAACAATCCAATTGTTCCGCTGAGATTACCGCTAATGATGTTGCAATGCGTTTGGCTCCAAAGATCAATGCCGCCGGACGAGTGGGTTCTCCTCGTGCTGCACTGGATGTGTTGCTCGGGCGAGACAGTGTTGAACAAAGCAAGATCAATCGCTTGTTGGAGCTTAATGATAAGCGTAAACAGATATTGGAAGAAATTACCGCGCAATCCGACGCCATGTGCAATGCAAAAACTATTGCACATGAAAGAATGGTATTTTTGTACAGTGACAAGTGGCCGCATGGATTACTTGGTATTGTAGCGTCCCGTTATAAAGAAAAATACAAATTACCTGCGATTATCATGACTTTGGACGGCGACAGCTTTGTCGGCTCGGCGCGCGGTATCGACGCCATAAATCTGTATGATGTATTTTCGCAATGCAAGGATTGTTTGATTAAATTCGGAGGACACAGGGCGTCGGTTGGTTTCAGTGTGGCAGCGTGCAGAATTGATGAATTTCATCGAAGGCTCGCGCAGGTGTTGAATGATTGTGACGCGGGACTTTTTGAAACTCGTCCGTATTTCGACGTTGTTCTTGGTGAAGATTGCAATGCGCAGGAAATCCTATCTTTGACAAATAAACTTCAACCAATGCTTCCACAGGATAAAATTGTTTGCCGGGTTACCGACAGCGTAAGGTTTGCCAATTCGTTTGGTAAGGAAGCGGCTCATTTATCTGCGACGCTAGCTTGCGGGTTGGAGATAAAGGGATTTTTCAAATACGGCGTTTATGCTCCGTTTATTAAAAATGGAGCCAATGTGGATTTGATATGTTCTCTTGAAACGGACAGCTACACTCACAATATTTGCGGGATCATAGAGGATATCTCTTTGGAAAATTCCTTGTGTTTTGACGAGTTTTACAGGCTGAATTTGCTAAAAAGCTTTTTGCCGACTGTGTGTTCAACCGCAAACGAAAACGGCGCTCTTGAGGCGATTTCGGGCGACAGCGTCGCTGTGGTTTTCGATGATTTTGAAACCTATTTGAGTTATGTTGACAAGCTGCCGCTGGAAGACTTTTATGTGGATGTATTTTTTGATAGCGGCAAGTCGAAAGCTGTGGTTGTGTCACCCCTTGACGGATATGCATTCGACCGGTTCGATAAGGTGGTGTATTTTGCAAAAAATGGCTTTACACGAATTATTGAAAATGCAATTTACGTAGAAGTCAAACCGGCACGCAAAGAGCTTTACGAGTTGGTTTTGACCAGGGATATTTGCACTGCGGTCTATTCGGCTTTGCGAAAAAAAAGTAAGTTTGAAAATCTAAAGGCTGTATACGACAAATATTTGACAGCGAAGCTTTCCTATGCTCAGTTTGTTGTGGCGCTGCGTGTGTTTGAGGAATTGAAAATAATAACGATCATGGATAATTACAATATATCTTTTGACAACACTACAAAAAAGAATTTGACGGATTCCTTGATATTTCAAGCATTTCAAAAACGGTGAATTATGAATACAGAACAGGAAAAAGCAGAAGTTACAATCAACAATTTCTTATCAAAGGTCAAACATTATTATCATGCGTACGAAATAAACAGGATAGAGGACGCTTATCAAGTGGCGTTCAAGGCTCATCAAGGGCAGTTTCGCGCAAGCGGCAGACCTTATATTACTCATCCTGTGATCGTAGCGGATATTTTGATAGATATGGGCATGGACGTCCCCACGATTTGCGCAGCATTGTTGCACGACACAGTAGAAGATACTTATATTACCGATGAGGATTTGCGCAATAAATTCGGCGATGAAATTGCCAATCTTGTCGCAGGTGTGACAAAGCTTGAAAAAATCCAGTTTCACAACAAGGAAGAAGAGCAAGCGGAAAATATGAGAAAAATGTTTTTTGCTATGGCAAAAGATATAAGAGTTATGCTCATTAAGCTTGCGGACAGACTGCACAATATGCGGTCGCTTATGTATCTTTCTCCCGAAAAACAGCAAGTTATCGCCAGAGAAACGCTGGATATCTTTGCACCAATAGCGGGAAGACTCGGTATTTCATCCATCAAGACTGAGCTGGAAGATTTGTGTCTTAAATACCTCGACAACAATGCTTATACGGAAATCAGCGATGGAATTGCATTAAAAAAACAGGAACGGGAGGAAATTGTTGATTCCTTCATCGAACAGGTCAAGTCAGAACTTAATGCAAACAAAATAAAAGATTTCGATATTTACGGCAGGACAAAGCATTTTTATTCTATATACAAAAAAATGCGCCGACAAAATAAGACCCTGGAACAGGTATACGACTTGACGGCAGTGCGCGTCATTGTGGACACAATTAAGGATTGTTACGCTGTACTTGGTGCGATTCATGCCCGCTGGAAACCTATGCCGGGGCGTTTTAAGGACTACATTGCCGTACCTAAGCCGAATATGTATCAATCGCTACACACGACGGTCATTTTTGAAATCGGACCGCACACCTATCCTATAGAGGTGCAAATTCGCACCCATGAGATGCACAAGGTGGCTGAATACGGTATTGCCGCGCATTGGAAGTATAAGGAAGGTATAAGCGGCGCAACGGAAATGGATGATAAGCTTGGATGGGTTAAGGAAGTGCTGTCCTACAATGACGACCTTAGGGATAGCACCGAGTTTTTGGACCTTATACGCAAGGACATTTCCAATACCAATGAGGTATATGTATTTACTCCCAACGGTGATGTCAAAATTTTGCCTGCCGAGGCAACCGGTTTGGACTTTGCCTATCTTATACACAGTCAAGTGGGCAACAAATGCGTAGGTATAAAGATAAACAATAAAATAGTGCCGTTGGATACGCCTCTTTCCACAGGTGATACGGTAGAGGTTATGACCAATCCCAATGCAAAGGGACCATCGCACGATTGGCTGAAAATTGTAAAAACCCCATCCGCAAAATCAAAAATACGTCAATTTTTCAAACGTGAGTTGAAGGATGAGTATATTCGTACCGGAAAAAATATGATAGAGAGGGAAATCCGTCATCGCGGAATAACCCCTTCGGAATTGTTGACGCCCGAAGCTATACAGTCTGTCTGCGATAGATACATGCTTGTAAGCGTGGATGAGATGTATGCAGCAGTGGGATACGGAAGCCTATCGCTTAACCAAGTAGTTATTAAGCTCATTTCCGGAAACAAGGAAGTTGCGGAAAAAATAAAAACGCAGCAAAATATCCGCAAAAAACAGGAAGGAGGCAACAAAGAAAAATCTGTTATCATAAAGGGCGTAGAGAACCTTTTGGTGCGTTTTTCCAGGTGTTGTTCACCTGTGCCCGGAGACGAAATTGTGGGCTATATTTCGCGCGGTAGAGGCGTTTGCGTACACCGTGCGGATTGCCCTGCCCTGAAGAATATGGAACCGGAACGTATAGTAAAGGCGGAATGGGCTAATATGAATGACAAAACCACATTCCCTGTCACTGTGGAGATAATTGCAGAGGATAAGGGCGGCGTTTTTGCGGATATTACCAAGGTGATAACCAATGAGGGGCTTTCGTTTGTTGCAATAAATGCACGCAAGGATCGTAAAGGAAATGCCGTTGCAACAATAACGGTAGAGATATCAAATCATGAGCAAACCAATGCGTTGATGAATAGGCTGCTTGCCATTCCCGCGGTTATAAATGTGTACCGTACACAAGGCTGATATGACTAAATTATATACAAATTTTTGCTTTCCTGCTGAAATCAATGACGTAGTCAAGCTGTTTTTTATAGACAGCATATTGGTGGAAGATGTCGCGCTCTGTGATTTGTCGTTGATTGAGCAACAGGACGGAAGCGTTTTCTTCTATGTGGCGCGGAGCGCAGAGCTTAGCGAAAAACTGCAAACAGATACAGCAAATACCGACGAGCTGCAGGCATTGCGTTTGCGAAAACGTTATGCCAAGCTGTCAATGTACAATCTGTTGGTTAAACTTACGGGAAAACAAATGCCGTGGGGCAGCCTTACTGGTATACGTCCTACAAAACTCGCCGATCAATTGGAACGCGAAGGGCTTGATTGGCGCAAAACCTTCATAGAAATATTGGGCGTTTCAGAAACAAAAACCAATCTTGTTGCTGATATACTTGCCACGCAAGGTGAATTACGTAAACACAGAGAAGGTTGTGCAGATTTATATGTTGGTATACCGTTTTGTGTAAGCCGATGCAGTTATTGCTCCTTTACCAGCGGAGAAATCGGTCGTCTCGGAAAATACGTCGATCCTTATATTCTTGCGCTCAAGCAGGATATAAAGGCAACGCTCCAATTTGCTCAAAACAAAAAAATTATCGTAAACAATGTGTATTTCGGGGGCGGAACGCCTACTTCGCTGAGCGCTTTGCAGTTGGACGAGCTGATGTCTTGCATAGAAATAAAGCCGGTTGAGTATACAGTAGAAGCCGGGCGCCCGGATACAATAGATACGGACAAGTTGACCGTACTGAAGAACCACGGTGTGCAGCGCATATCAATAAACCCTCAGACATTCAATCAATCGGTATTGGATGTTATTGGACGCAAACACAGCGTAGCAGATATTTACGATAAATATGCGTTGGCACAAAAATATGGCTTTGTGGTAAATATGGACCTTATTGCGGGATTGCCAACGGAGAATTTCGCAATGTTCTGCCACAGTGTGGATGAAGCAATTGCCCTTCAGCCGGATAATATTACAGTACATACGCTTGCTTTAAAACACGGCAGTGTTCTTAAAGAACAAAGTTACGGCGCATGCGATGTTGGCAGAATGGTGGATTATTCTCGAGAAAGGCTTTATGCTGCAGGTTATATGCCATACTATATGTACAGACAAAAATATATGGCAGAAAATCTTGAAAATGTTGGGTATTGTAAACCGGGCAAAGCCTGTCTGTACAACATTGGTATAATGGAAGAAGTATCCGATATTCTTGCCTGCGGTGCGAATGCTATTTCCAAACGTATTCTTTCAGCCGAAAATCGTATAGAGCGGGCGGCAAATGCCAAAGATGTTATTACCTATATAGAACGTGGCGACAACTATCTCAACAAAAAATTTCAACTGTTCGGATGAGAACGACTAAACATGAAAAAAGAATCGCAAAAAGAAAATAATCATAAAAAAAGTTTAATTCGGCGTGTAATAGTTTTGAGCGCTTTGATTGTGCTTTTTGCTATTTTGATGCTGTTGACGTTAAACAAAAATATTTGTGAATTTTTCGCTACGACGCTATCACGAGCATGGATTTTTGTTTTTGGAAATGTATTGGGGTGGATACCCGTCAGCTTTTATGAGTTGTTTTTGATCGTGGTGATTCTCGGCGCAATTGCATTTGTGGTTATAGAAATAATATTGCTATGTAAGCATAAGTGGTATAAATCATTGACAGCGCTTGTAATAGTGGCAATTTGCGTGTTTTCCTTCTTGAACATCTATACGGCAACGGCAAGCTTTGCTTACAATAGGGCGGAGCTGCCTACAAGTGTATATGAGGAGTACTCCGGTGACGACTTGACGGTGGATGAAGCAATAGAAATAGCCGAGTACATTATTGATAAAGCCAACGAAGCATATCATGCAACGGTACATGACTCAAATGGGAATATTGTTTTCCCGTACTCTGTCAAGGAAATGTCTGATATACTTGACAAAGAATACCGCAAATTGGATAGTAAATATTTTTCTTCCTACACACCGCACGGCAAGAAAATAATAAACAAAACGATTATGAGCGAGTTGGGCATTACCGGCGTCTTTTTTGCACCTTTTGGCGAGGCAAATATAAATGTCAACGCTATGTTGTATTTGCCCGCAACTCTTGGACATGAGATGGCACATGGCAAGGGAGTTATGCGCGAATACGAAGCTGACTTGGTGGGACAGTATGTCTGTCTTACCAGCGATGATCCGTATATACGTTACGGCGCGTTGGTTCAATGTATCAGTTCTGCTATCAGCCTTGTAGATCAGTATCCGGATACAAGCGATACGGTCAGAATTTTGCGTTCTAAAGTGGACGAGGGTATAATTGTTGAGCGACAGAATTACAGTGAAGTGTGGAGCCAATTCGATACTTTGGATAGAATAGGCGAGTTTTTCAATAATTTGTACCTCAAGCTGCAAAAGCAGGAAGGCGGCACGAACAGTTACGTAAAACCCGGTGAGGTGGAAAATACCGGCGAAAAAGATAAATACGATAAGCCGGTGGTCAATGTCATTCGTTTTTCGGATACTCAAAATTTACTTATAAAACTGTATAAGCAGCGCAAGCTGGTATAAGCAAAATTTTTGATTATTTTGCTATAAAAAATGACTTCAAATTGTTGACAGTTTTTGTCGCGTAGGATATAATAAAAGGGCTGTTGAAGTGCGGGTGTAGTTCAATGGTAGAATCCCAGCCTTCCAAGCTGGTCGCGT
>CANRHP010000006.1 GCA_947630455.1 uncultured Clostridia bacterium | reverse complement strand
ATTCTCTCGTTGACTGTGTTTCAATTCTTCTTACTATTCTATTGTCAAGCTTCTCGCTGCTGCCATTTCACAACAGCTTTTTTAGTATATTACATTGTGAAAATATTGTCAATCAAATAAATAAAGAATTTTGCTCAAATTAAAAAATTTTTTTCAATGAATGTATTTTTGGACTTATCGGATAAATTTCCATATTCCAGCGCACCTTCAGACAACACATCGTACCTTAGCACCGAATCTATCTTATTTTTCAAAACCTATTGACATTAGGGAAAAAATACTGTATAATTTTTTTATCTGAATAGGCAAAACAGCGATAAATTCTGAAGCTTCGGTAGTTTTGCAATTTATGCGAGCTAAGTACGCCGAAACAGTTGTGTGCCTAACATCGGACTCTTTCCGTTATTTAAGTTGACGGTTAATAGTATACTCCTTATTAAAAAACAAAAAAGGCAGCCAAATAAAAAGGCCGTCTTTTTTGTTAGGTAGAAATTGTGATTAGAAATTTTCCTTCAACAGTTCGAAATAGGCTTGCGGATGAGCGCAAACAGGGCAAACCTCCGGAGCAGACTTGCCGATATGTATGTGACCGCAGTTGCGGCAAACCCACACATTTTCATCCAGCTTGACAAACACTTCACCGCCGCGTACTGCCTCGGCAAGCTTGCGATAACGTTCTTCGTGATGCTTTTCTATTGCCGCTACTCCGCGGAATTTGGCTGCTATGTCATAGAAGCCCTCCTGCTCGGCTACATCGGCAAAATTTTTGTACATTTCCGTCCACTCGTAGCTTTCGCCTGCTGCGGCGTCCAACAGGTTGTCCAATGTGCTGTTGATACCATGGAACAATTTGAACCACAGCTTGGCATGCTCCTTCTCATTGTTGGCTGTTTCCTGAAATATTGCCGCTATCTGCTCATAGCCATCCTTTTTTGCTTTGGAGGCATAGTAATCGTACTTGTTGCGTGCCTGACTTTCGCCAGCAAAAGCCGCGATCAGGTTTTGTTCGGTTTTGCTACCCTTGAGATTCATAAAGTTTTCCTCCGTTTTTATATTTTTTATTTAAGTTTTTCAACTTTGATCACATAGAAAGTAAGCCTTTGATTGATACTTCGTCGGGATATGTGGCGACATAAACAGGCAAAGAAAGCTCGCTTTGTAAAAACATATCCAAGCCGGCGAGCTTGGCCCCGCCGCCGCAAAGCATAACGCCGTCACTGTGCACCAATGTTGCCAAATCGCTCCGAACACTATCAACCAGACTTTGAATTATACGCGCGTATTTACGAACAAATTCCACCACTGTGTCGTAGAGCTCCTTGCTGCTTACATTTACCTGCTCTGCCATTCCCGACTGCGTGTTGATGCCGCTTACCGACACCACCGTCGAATCGTTTGGATACAAGCTGGCGCAATTGAGCTTGAGATACTCGGCGGCATCCCTGCTCAACTGGATCATATACTTTGAACGAATCCTTTCGGAAATAGCTTCCGTCAGGCTTTTGCCGCTATAATATAAGGTACAGCCTGCGGCAATGGTATTTGCCGTGACAATGGCGAGATCTGTACAATCGTAGCCGATATCAACAACAATACCTTGACGCGTGTGGAACTCATTAAACAAATAGGCGCTATCCGCAATAGGCGTCTCGATAAATCCAACCTGCTTTGCGCCCAATCCCAAAAACACCGTTTCTATTGTGTTTTTATCACTGCTGATCATGCCGCATGGCACGGCGCAAGTAACATTGTAACGAGAAAATGCGCTCATCTTGTAATTGACTAAACGGTTGAGAAGCGTCGAAATGAGCGCCTTTGCTCCGTCGTTGTCGATGATAGCTCCTTCCAAAATAGGATAGGTAAGCTTTACTCCGCTGCCCAATGTAGTACCCAAGCGAATTGCCTCAACTCCCACGCCGACAATCTGCTTGGTATCCGTTGCTACCGCTACCACTGCGGGAATTTTATCAGTAAATCCATCTTTTTTGTTGCCTGCCGACACATATGCCGAACCGAGGTCAAAAACCAATTCGAAGTTTGCCATAAATCACCTTTTGTAAATAGTTTCGAGAATCTCCTTTATTCGATAGCTTGGCAGTCCCACAACGTTGTCGTAATCGCCCACAATGTGAGAGACAAACCTGCTGTCATCCTGTATGCCGTAGGCTCCCGCCTTGCCGTATGCTTCTCCCGCATCGACATATTTGACGATTTCTTCCTCCGAAAGAACACGAAAATGCACTTCGGTGCTGTCACAAAACAGCCAATTTCCCACAGAACTTAAAACGCACACGCCTGTGTGTACAAAATGAACATTCCCGGAAAGAGCTCTGAGCATACGCAATGCGTCCTCGCGATCGCGCGGCTTGCCCATAACTTGCCCATCAAAGTCTACTACCGTATCGCAACCCAACACAACAGCGTCGGGGTGTACGGCAAATACCTCCTGCGCCTTGTGAGCAGCCAATTCTTTGACGATCTCGGTAGGCTCGGTTTGGCTGCTCACCTCTTCGCCTTCAGCGGGAATAATTTCAAACGGATAGGGTAGTTTGCTCAAAAGTTCGCGTCTGCGCGGTGACGCGCTTGCCAAAATAAGTTGCATAACTTTATTATTATACTTCATTTTGACTGCTTTGTAAAGGCGTATAATTTGCAAAAAAACTTTCGAGAAAACCAATCCTTTAAGCGCGACGTACTGCAGAATAAGCTCAGCAATCGCATTGCCGGGCACAGAGCTGTATTTTTTAAGCGTTTAATTGATTTGAATTACTGCTTTTTTTTAAATTCGCTATAGCGCTCGAGAAAGCTCTCGGCAAAAGGACGGAAGTAGGTTTCCCATGCTGTTTCGTAGTGCGGCAGCTCGCTATCCACAACAAGCTCACAGCAAATCTGCCTTTTAAACAGAGTGTTATACAAATTAACGGCAATGGTAACCATTTGTCGGTTTGCTTTGCTGTCCTCCTGTCCCCATTCTTTTCCGCCCGCATAAATAAACGCATGCTGAGGAAGATTTTGCGGCGTACTGTTTTCAAAATGATTGAAAGCAGGCTGATTAAACGCGGTGTATGTGCTGAACAATCCCATTGTTTCGAATATTCGCTGATATTTGAGCCCAATGTAACAGCTTATTAGTCCGCCCATACTGCTGCCTGCTACAGCCGTTGCCATACGATGCTTGTCGGTATTGTAGCGATTATCTATATATGGTTTCAAAACCGTTGCAAACCATTCACCGTATTTGACGCCGTCACCGCCCTGATTTTCCTTTTCCTTGGGACGGTTACGCATATTGGGTACCGCCTTCCACGGACTGTATTCCGAAAAACGCACCTTGTCATTGCACTCAACGCCCACAACCATACAGCTCATACCTGTTGTACGGTAAATATCTCCCAAAACCTTATCGACATGCCATGCTGCGCCATAAGCTGTCAGGCGGTCGTAAAACAAATTTTGTCCATCATGCATGTAAATAACAGGGAAACCGTCTCCTTTGTCGGTGTAATTGTCGGGAAGATACACCCATACGGTGCGCATACGGCCGAGCGTAGTGATCTCCATTTCAAAATTTTCTATTTTTGCCATAAAAATTTACTCCTTGATACGTAGAAGAACAGAAAAATTTTATCTAAAAACTTCACCGATTGTATAATACTACATTTTACCCGACAATTCAATAAATTGCGGCAAATTGCGTAAACAATTTACAATTAAAAGTGAACATAACTGACGTTTAGTATTAAAATTCGCGCAGGTGTCCAACAAGATTGAAGCCCTCAAAATGACGCTGACGTAATACCTCGTAAACTGCGATCGCAACAGAATTGCTTAGATTGAGACTTCGAGTATCGGCAATCATGGGAATACGAACGGCATGATCGTAATTGTCGTGAATGAGCTGCTCCGGCAGTCCCTTGGTTTCCTTGCCGAATACCAGAAAAACATCCTTACCGTAATTAGGCTCGGTGTGTGTTTGCTGAGCTTTAGTGGAAAAATACCAAAACTCACCTTCAGGATAGCTTTGCTGCAATTCGGCAAAGCTGTCGTGATAAAATATTTGACAATCTTTCCAATAGTCCAATCCCGCACGGCGCAGCATGCGATCGCTTGTGTCAAACCCCAAAGGGCGCACAAGATGCACCGTACTGCCTGTAGCGGCGGCAGTACGCACAATGTTGCCGGTGTTTTGAGGTATTTCCGGTTCTACCAAAACTATATGTATCATTTTACTATGCTCCTCAAGGACGGATATGTTTCAAAATAAGCACGACAAGGGTCGATAATTTGCTGCAGATTGTGCGCGTTCATCACTTCTACCACAACAGCCTTGCCGTTGCGCATACCTTTGAGATAGGCGGCAACGTGCTTTTTCATTTCATTTGCGACAACGCGCTCTTCAAATACAGTTAGCAACAACGCTGCGTGACGCTCTATTGATCGGAGAACATCAAAGGTAAAATGTTCATCCTTTAGCTCTGCAAACAAATAGGGTCTGCCCAATGCGCCGCGTCCGACAGCTACTCCGCTCGCCCCCATATCGAAAAGACGCAAGCATTGCTCGCGCGAGGCAACGTCGCCATTGGCAATGATCGGTATGCCCAGCTTGGCAAATTGCGGCAGCAAAGTATAGTCGGCATTGCCGCTGTACATTTGCTTGCGCGTTCTGAAATGTACCGTGATGAAGTCGGCGCCCGAATCGGCGCACATTTTGGCAAAATCCACGGCACCGCTGCTGTCACTGATTCCCAAACGAAATTTCACAGACAACAGCCTGCCCTTCAATGCAAGCTTGACGGCGGTTATACATCGCGCTGCAAGCCTCGGATTTTCCAAAAGTGCAGAACCGTCGCCGCTGCCAACTATTTTGCGAACGGGACAGCCCATATTGATATCTACGCCCTCGTACCCTGCCATTTCCGGAATTTGTACGCTGGCAGCCAATACGTCCGGCTCATGACCGAAGATCTGACAAAAAGAAGGCTTGTCCACACACTCACGGTACAACATTCGGCGTGAAAGCTCGCTGCCCATTACAAGTGCCTTGCTACTAACCATTTCCGTTACGGTGAGATCTACTCCGTAATCTCTGCAAATTGCACGAAATGCAAAATCCGTGTAGCCCGCCATTGGAGCAAGAACTGTTTTGAATTCAACCGACATTGCGCTTTGCCTCGCTCCAAAGCTCGTCGAATTGCCGCATTGACATTTCCTTCAAGTTTTGTTTACGTTCCGAAAGCAGCCTTTCGCACTCCACTACGCGGCGCAGAAACTTTTCGGTGGAAAGCAGCAATGCCGTTTCGGCGTCAACGCCGGAAAGGCGCAGCAGACTTGCGCATGCAAACAACAAATCGCCGCCTTCCATTTGCTTTTCCGACTGCGGCGCGGACATAAATTCCGCAAGCTCTTCCTTTACTTTGCCTGCCACTTGTTCTACGTTTTCGAATTCGTACCCGCCTTTGGCAGCGCGCGAGCTTACCTTTTGACAGCGCATAAGCGCAGACATGCCGCGCGGCACATCCAATACATTTTGCACCGTATCCTTGATTTTGTGCTCCCTTAACTTCTGCTGCTCCCACACTCCCAAAGATTCGGAAGAATCAGCCGCCTTGACATCTCCGAACACATGCGGATGACGATCAATAAGCTTACGGCACAACCCCGTGTAGACGGCGTCGGGTTCGAATTCGCCGTTGTTATGAGCGATTTCTAGATGAAAAATCACCTGCATCAACAAATCGCCCAACTCCTCTATGACGTGTTCGGTATCCTCCTTTTCCAAGGCGTCCGCCAACTCGTAGGCTTCCTCGATAACGTTTTTTACAATGCTTTTATGCGTCTGTTCCCTGTCCCACGGACAGCCATTGGGTCCGCAAAGCACCGTCATAATATCGGCGCAATCATAGTAGTCAAATACCTGACGTTCGATTGGATTTTTGGGCAGCAAGTACAATGTTGAACGGTAATTGTAACGCTGTTTACTAAGTTCTGAAAGGGGGAATTTTTTGACGGTTTTACCGCAACAATAAACGACTTCGGTGTCCATATCAAAGGCGGTGGATAATTTGAGCTGCACTTCGCCCGCTATATATTTGTCGTCAATACACTTTACAACAGTGGGCTGCGGCAAAACCCGCGCCGCCGCAAGCAGCTCCGTCGCGGTGTAGATTACACTTCCTCCGGCAAGCTCTTTGCCTACAACAGGCGAATACAAGCTCACTCCCGATACAAGCCTTACACCCTCTAAAGCCTGCGCCGTTGTGTCGTCGGAGCCGTCCCCCACCACACAGAAAACAACTTTTTTGCTGCCGAAAGAACGCAGCCTTTCGCCGATCGCAGCGTTCAATGCGTCGAAATTCGACGACTGTTCGTAGAGGTCATCGCAGTAAACGGCGTCGTCTCTGATTGCCGCAACGGCAGACGCCGCATGCGTCTTGGCAGATTTGACTACTACTACATCGGCAGATTCTATTGCAGCTTTGCCATCCAAGGTCAAGTCGCCCTCTTTTGTACCCATTCCCACAACCGTAATCATAAGTGTACTCCGAAAATTTATTTTTGTCTGACGGGTAAAGGCAACTCGCTTCTATCAAAAGTTTTAAGCGCAACAAGTCCCAAAAGATAAATAAGGGCTGAAATCGCTATCAAAATCAGTGTGCCCACCGTACCGGCAAACAGCCCGCCCAAAAAGCTAAGCGCCACGGTGATAAACAAAGTCATCAGCATTGAGCAAGCCAACGGCTTGATAAGACACGGTACGACGTCTGTTTTGAGCCCAACCTTCACTCGCAAATAAATTATAACACAAACAGTGGCAAAAAGATAGCATAACGTCTCGGAAATTGCAGCACCGTAGATATTTATTTCCGAATTTGGCAGCAAAGCAAGATTGACTGCCGCCTTGACTACAATGGACAGAGACACAATGATAACCGTTGCGTAAGGTTTTCCGACCGCCTGACATACTGACACACATGTTTGCAAAATAGCCAAAAACACAATAGACAAGCCCGAAAGAGACAACAAAACGGAAGCGACATAGATCTCACTTTCAGGTAAACTGCCATAGAGCAGTGACAATATCGGGCGAGCCAGCAAGATCATTCCGAGCGCACAGGGCAATGCAATAACCAATGTGAGCTTCATCGCCGTGTTGAAGCCCGCATGCAGTGCGTTTTTATCGCCGCTGTAGAATGTTTTGGTAATGCCGGGAAGCGCCGACACCGCCACGCCGCTGCTTAGAGCTATAGGCAAACCGAGCATGGAGTTGACGGGGCCCGTCCACAATCCGTACATTTCGGTGGCATTTGGCACGGTAAGCAGATTGACAACCATTACAGAATCTATCACTTGCGACATCTGCATTGCAAAGCCGCCCAGCGCCACAGGTATGGCAAGGGACATTATACCCGAGCCGATATCCTTTACATCCTCCCAGCCCACGGAAATTTTACCGACATACCTGTTGCGGCGTCGATGTATAAAGTAGACAGCAGACATTATCACAAGTGAACCGAATTCACTGACTGTGATAGCAAATACCGCCCCCATAACCGCCTTGTGAACATTCGGCATAAAACGTACTGCACATACCAATCCCACAGCCAGCTTGACCAACTGCTCTATGACTGTAGTTACACCCGACGGTACCATGTTCATATTTCCTTGAAAATATGCTTTCAAGGCATTTGTGACGGGGACAAACAATAACGCCGGCGCCACAATAAGAAACGCCTCGGCGGTTTCTCTGTTGCCCTGAGCCGTCGCAATTACTTTGGAAAGACTTGCCATCAAAACTGCGCAAAGTGCTCCCAAAATTGCCAAAAACACAAATGCACAACGAAATATCCTGCGCGATCGCTCCAAATTGCCCAACTGGTTGTTTTCGGCGATCAGCTTTGAAAGCGCAATGGGCACACCTGCTTGCGCGATCGTCAAAAAAAGAATATAGGGCGGAAACACCAGCTGATACAGACCCATTCCGTAGCTGCCTATAATATTAGTTAGGGGGATTCTGTAGAGCGCACCAAGCACCTTGGCAAACAACCCGCCGAGACTCAGTATCAACGCTCCCGAGATGAAGTTTTCTCCACGTTTTTTCATATATTTATAATATGTGAAAAAGCCGTCAAAATATATCTTATACTATCAAACGTCGAATCAATAGATTGTATAACCGACATACAAAAAGCCCCCGCAGCTTTGCAGGAGCTTTGACTTTTTGGCGCTACTTCAATTTCATCGGAGCGTCATAGTCAAACCAAGGATAATTGCGCCACTTACCTCCGAACGCGCGATAGATTTCTTCGACAGCAAGCGACCAGCGCATACAGCTGGGAGTATCCGGAGTAAAACATAAAAATTCACCGCTCGCATAGGTATAGAAGAAGCTTCCGTCTACCGGGAGACATATTGTGGGAATTGCGTCGCGCGGAATAAACACCGTCCATGGCTCACCCTCACGAGTGCCCGTGTAGCTGAAGCCCTCACTGTCCAAATGCAGCACTCCCTCGCCAACAACATTTGCCACCTTGTTGTGACCTATGTGACCGTACCGGGGCATCAGGCTCAACTTGACATGCTCTTCCATCTCAAAATCCGGTTCCAAGACAGTTTTTCTCATTTCTCTGCGCTGCCAATCGAACCACTCACGCGGATCAACCGGTATTTTGCTGCCCACATAGGGCGTGAGATTGTATTTGTCGTCCAACGTTGCGCCATTGCCGCAATGCAAGCACCTGATATCCTTGCCCTTGCCCTCCATTCGCATTTCGGTACCGCAATTGGGGCATTTGTAAAGAATTTGCTCCATATTTTCGGCATATTTGCCGTCTTTACGGTTGTAGCTGTACTGACGCGTCTTATTCCATTCATAGTCGTCGCAAAACAGAGCCTCGTCCACCTTAAGCTGTATTTCGTCGGCGGACAGTTCCTTGAGGCTGTCGGGATCAAACAGTTCAAACAGTTCCAATTCTACCTTGCCGAAACGCTCCTTGACATCAAACTTGGGACAAACCAAATAACCGCCGTGTATGCGAACCCCCAATACATGTACACCAAAGTGCTTGAGCATCTTGCCCGTACCGATCATGCTCGGCTGCTGTGCGCCGCTTGCGGTGCTCATCCCACATGGGAATATTCCTACACATCCCGCTTTTTCCTTGCGCAATATATGCGAAATGCCTCGTATGGTTTTCGTGTCCGGAACAAAATTACGCTTGGGAATAACATGACCTATCTTAAATATGAACTTGAATTTTGAGCGATGAAACTCGTTTTCCGCAGCAACAAAGTTTATTGCTCGGCTTTTCATCGCAAAATTGACAAATGCGTAGTCAAAACGTGACGAATGATTTGCCACAACAATCACAGGCTTGTCCTTGTAATCGTCAAGATTTATCTCGCGGGAAATTTCCACCTTGCACGGTTTGTAATAGACAATACGTGCCACTTGACTAAGTACTGAATTTACAAGGGGATTGATTTTTTTGAATTTTATTGCTTTGACTAATTGATCGGTAGTTTTCTTCATTACTTGTCCTAATTTATTGTTTTTTACGAGTGAAAATACTATATTAAATAATATTTTATCATATTTTTAGTTATATTACAATATAACGGTACGATTAAGTCAAATTTTGTCGTTTTTTATGATATAAAAAATGCACCCCGCAATGGGGTGCATCGATATAAGCTTACGCTTCCTCTTTCAGCTCTTCAATGAATTGGTCGAAATCAAAGCTGAAGTTGTTGTCCTTGAGGAATTTGCTGAAGCCGTAGGATAGCTTGATATAATCGGCGTTATCCAACTTGGACTGCTGCAAAGCCTTGAATGCCGCATTTGTTTTGATACTCATCTGCGAATTGAAATAGGTTTTGAACAGATTGTAGCTGGGCGTTGCGGAATTGAGAATATCGTCAGGCCTGAACTCAGTAAATAACTTGTCGGATTCACTCACTCTGCCGGTGAGGTAGATGATGTGCACGCCGTAACTGGATACGCACAGTGTGTATTCTTTGCCGCCTGCAATAAGATCTTCGTTGACTGCGGTGTAGAACTCCTTTACCCAGCTGTGAGAATAATCTTCCCAGTCGTCACCGACATACACTACATAATCAAAGGCTGCTGTGTGCTGCGCGGTGTCGGTGTTGAAACGCTTCATCAGCTCGATGATAGTTTCTGCCTTAGTCTTGTCGGCTATTGCATTGACGGTACCGTCCGCAGCAAAGAATTGATTCAGTACGCCATTGGGATTGATTGCGAGCGTATCAGTAGCTTCATCATAAACAAACACGTTCGTCTTTGCCTTCCACAGGCTGTCTTCGTCATCTTCTTTCTTCTTGTCCTCAAACCAAGTGTTCTTGTCAAACAACTTTTCAATCTCTTCGTCATATTTGTCGGAATCAAAGTACTGTGCAACTATCTTGCCCGCCTCCTTATTGCGTGCCTTGATGTAAGCGTCGCGTTCGGCAGAACCGAGAGTACTTTGCAATGCGGAGAGCAACGTCGTTTGATAGCTGTCAAAGGGTATAAGAATATTTTTGACAAACACGTAGTTTTCGGCTTCCTTCGGCAAGTTGTATATATTGCTGCTGCTGCCAAGACTTGTAATAAAGCTGTCGAAATTATTTTTGATATTGAAGTCCGCAATCTGTGCATTGCGAGCGTCCTCAAATTGCTTTTTCAAGGTCTCTTCCAATGCCTGCTTGTCGGCTTCGATATCCTTATACTGCTCATAGCTCCATTTTGCGAGGATGCAGCTGTTGACCATATCGCCAAGCTGATTGTTCATAAAGTCGGACAGAGAAATACCATAGTTGTTTTGCACCGTTTCCTGATACTGTTTGCGAGTATCCTCCAATATCTCTACATACTCTTCGACAGTCAGTTCATCCTCTTCTTCCTCGGTGCGTCTGTCATTGTATTCCTTTACGCGATCTTCGGCCTTTGCCTTCTGCTCACTATCGCTCAAATCGTAGACATAACCGTTCAGATTGAGTGCATCAGTAACGTTGAGGAACGGATAGTTGTCCTCGAAATACTCGTTGGCTTCCTTACTTACAAAGTTTTGATCGCGGGTGTATTCTGCAAAGCTGGATGCCGGCTCACCCTTCATATTGGTGAGCTCATCGTATACGGTGAAATCGCGAGAAGTATCCTCCGTCGGAGCATCTTCAAGATCGTATTTCGAAGCAATGTTGTCCTCGGTGTAGCCGTCAAATGCCTGGTATGCCAAATAGTTGACGTACTTTACGACATAAGCGAACTCATCCGCATTGAGATACTCGGCATTGCGCACGGTCGCCTGCAGACCGGAAACATTGTTCTTGACGCTTGCAGGATTATTTACGTAATCATCTATTTGCATATATTGTTGTACAAGAGAGGAAATTGCCATTTCCAAAAGCTGACTTGCATCAATATAGCCCGAGCTGATGTAGTAATAGTAGTTGTTGTAGTAGCTGTTGAAGGTATCCAGCAGCTTACCTACAGTGATGGTTTCGTTACCTACCGTAAACGCTTTGGCATCGCGGTACTTGGCTACGTTTCGACCCACAAGGTCGCAGCCGGCAAATACGCTCAAAACAAATACAACGATAAGTATCAACGTAAGTATTTTAGTTGCTTTTCTCATTTTTGTTGCTCCTAAAGATTGCGGCGGACAATTTGGACATACCGCCACATATACTCGTATATTATACAATTTTAATTGCAAGTTGGCAAGCGTTTAGTCTAGTTTTATGTCATTTAGTTTGAATACTTTGCAAAAATTCCTTCAAAGCTTCCACAAGACGGTCCTTTTGCAGAAAATCCGACGACGCAAACACTATAGTATAGCTGTCCGACGAAACACTCGCACGCTTTCCCTCGGAGACGAGCGCGTCGAAAACCTCCTTGCGCATCATATATTCTTTGGAAGCGAATGTCAATTCGCCATGCGCAGGACGCACTACAACCTTGCTGATACCGGCACCTGCCGCAAGCAATTTGAGCGCGGCAACGGAAAACAAATTGAGTACAGGCTTTGGACAAACGCCGTAGACGTCGGAGAGCTGTGATTTAAGCTCATCAAGCTCTGAAAGAGATGTGCAGTCCGCCAATTGTCTGTAAAAAGTCATGCGGTCAGCCTGCCGCGGAATGTAACTTTCCGGAGCGTAGGCTTCTATATCCACTTCCAACTCGGTGTTGAGCTTTTGCTCGACCTTTTGTCCTTTGAGTTCTGCGATAGTCTCCTGCAAAAGTCGCGCATACATATCATAACCCACTTTCATAATATGTCCGTGCTGCTCACGTCCCAAAATATTGCCTGCGCCGCGAATTTCAAGATCCTTCATTGCTATCTTAAAACCGCTGCCCAATTCGCTGTACTCGGTAATGGAGCTCAGCCGTTTGTACGCCACCTCGCTCAATATTTTATCTCGGCGGTATGTAAAATAGGCGTATGCAAGCCTGTTTGCGCGCCCCACTCTTCCGCGCAGCTGGTACAGCTGACTAAGACCCAGCTTATCGGCGTCTATAACTATTATCGTATTGACGTTTGGAATGTCTATACCGTTTTCTATTATCGTTGTACACACCAGCACATCGCTCTTTCCGTCGGCGAAGGACATCACTGCATCTTCCAGCGCCGTTTCGTCCATCTGACCATGCGCCACGGTAAAACGAGCATTGGGCAGCATTTCCGAAAGACGCCGTGCAAAGCCGTCAATAGATTGTACGCTGTTATATACGCAAAACACCTGACCGCCGCGCGCCAATTCGCGAGTGATAACGTCCTCGATCAAAGCGTCGCTCTCCTCCACCACGAAGGTCTCGACGGCTATGCGTTCTATAGGCGGAGTGGTGATCGTGGAAATGTCTCGTATACCGCTGAGCGCCATGTGCAATGTGCGCGGAATGGGCGTTGCCGACATGGTAAGCACATCCACACTTGTTTTCATCGCCTTGATTTTTTCCTTGTGCTCCACGCCGAAGCGCTGTTCCTCGTCCAGAATCAACAATCCGAGTCTGTCGAATTTTACGTCCTTGCTAAGTAAGCGGTGAGTGCCGATTATAATGTCCACACCACCTTCCGCGACGTCCTTGAGTATACGCTTTTGTTCTTCGGGCGAACGAAAACGGTTAAGACAGGCTACACGTATATCAAAATGACTCATCCTGTCGGAAAATGTTTTGTAATGCTGCTCGGTCAATATTGTGGTTGGAGCAAGCACCGCCACCTGATATCCGTTGCTTACAACATCAAACGCGGCGCGCATTGCAACCTCCGTTTTTCCATAGCCAACGTCGCCGACAAGCAGGCGATCCATAATACGTTCGCTTGTCAGATCCTTTCGGATATCCTCCTGACAGCGCAGCTGATCTTCCGTTGCTTTGAAAGGAAAGTATTGCTGAAATTCTTCGTCCAGATATTCGTCAATGCAATAACGGAATCCGCGAGACTTTTCCCGTTCGGCATAAAGCTTAAGGAGATCAATGGACATCTCCCGAACACTGCTTTTGACCTTGTTTTTTACCTTTGCAAAATCCTCTCCTCCCAGACGTGACAAAGATGGATTTTCGCCGCCGGAATACCTGCTGAGCAAATTGGTTGAGTCTACCGGTACATACAACCGATCTCCGCCCTTGTAAAGCACAACGATATAATCTTTACTTTCGCCAGAGGACGTTGTAAGTTTTTCTATGCCTTCACACAAGCCTATACCGTGCACATCATGCACAACGTAGTCTCCCTTCTCAACGGACAAGAAGGCTTGCTTGCGATTTTTGTGTATTGCCTGTTGGTTCAACCCGCGCCCAAGATCCCGTGTTCCCACAATGACCAGCTTGTTGGTGTGTGAAACGAAACCTTTTTCAATTCCTGCCGACAAAACCAATGCGTCCGCCGCATTTGGTAAAAGCTTTTCCGAATCGGTAACATACACGCCCTCGGCGGCAAGCTTTTCCTTGGTGGACGCAGTTCCGTCCGAGCCGGCAAAGATGACCGTTTCATAGCCCAAACGCAGCCAATTCTTTATGTCCTTTGCCAGCGTGTCGGAGCTTGCGGCATAGCTGCCGACCGCACCCGTTTTGAAGTTGTGTATTGCCTCCGGTGTAAACCAATCGCTTTGATAGGGAAGTGTTTGCAACGCTATTTGAGGAAAATCGAGCTTAAATACCTCCGATTGTTCTACTAAGCTTTTTTCGTGCAGCGGCAGCACCTCTCCCGCTTTTGTAAGATTGGCTACGCGTTCAACGTGCTCACGGTAAAGGAAATTGACGCGTTGACTAAGCTGTTTGGGCTCATCCCAAAACACCACCGTATCCGCAGACAGATAATCGGCAAGAGGAGAGCATTTGATGAACGGTACCAACCAACCGCTGTCTACTTTTCCGCCCGCAGCCGACGCAGACAACGAGGACAGTATTTCGTTGAGACGTGCAGCGGCATCCGAACTTGTCCTTGAACGCAGCTTGGGTGAATATATAAAGTTTGCTATTTCATTCAATTTGGTTTGCGACAGACCCGTAGTGTCATAGAGCGGATATATCTCCAACTGTTCCACAGCTTCACCGGATGCGCCATCGTCGTCGACGCGGCGGATCGACTCCACCTCGTCGTCCCAAAAATCCACACGAAAACGCTGCTCAAAGGGCATGGATATATCTAAAATGTCGCCGCGCATAACAAACTCGCCTTCGGAAGAGATGCCCTCGACACGCTTGTACCCGATTGCCACAAGCTTTTTTACAAGCATTGCCGTATCGTAGCAGACACCACTTTTGACCGTAAAGCATCCGTCGAAAAATGTTTTACGATCGGGCAGATACTGCATTAGCGCGTTGACGGTGGTAACCGCCACTTCGGCGCCCGTCAAAATTTGATACAGAGCGCGATTGCGACTGAATACGCCGCTTTTGGAATAGTTGGACTTGTAGAGCAGCACATCCTCTTTTGCGGGCAAAAATACCGCCCTGCCGCCGCATATCGCCTCCACCGTGCGCAACACACGCTGTGCCTCAACGTAGTCGCTTGTTACGTACAGGGCAAAGCCGTTGACATTTGCCGCAATAAAGGGCTTTTCGTTTGGCTGCACACCGAAAGCCGCGACAAAATTTTTGTCACGGGTCTCTGCGAGCAGGTTTCTATACGCTGCCGTATTGTTTACTCTATCGAAAAAGTAGTACATTGTCGTTAGTTAAGCTTGCGTCAAAAACAATTTCAACTTACATTTAATGCGGTAATCGTCTTTCACCGCAAGCGGCAGTTTGACGATTTGAATACAAAAGTAAAATGTTTTTGCGCAGCGAAAACTTTGTATTGATTGTACCACATTCGGTCAAAGTTGTAAACCTGTTTACAATTGACGCCTTTTGTGTTAATATAATCGCGAATAGAGGAAATACAAATGTATCTGATTGTAGGATTGGGAAATCCCGAAAAGAAATACTTTCATACGCCGCACAACATGGGCTTTGCAGCTGTTGACAGACTTGCAGCCCGGCTCGGCGCCGAATTTAACAAGGGCGAATGTATGGCTGTGACGGCGCACACAAAGGTCAACGGCATAAAGGTGATAATTGCCAAGCCTGTAACATATATGAATCTTTCCGGCAATGCCGTTGCGGAGCTGTGCCGCAAATACAAGATCGAAAAAGGCAACCTTGCCGTTGTTTACGATGACACCGACATACCTATGGGTAAGCTGCGCATACGCGCGAAGGGCTCGGCAGGCAGTCACAACGGCATGAAAAATATTGTACAACT
Organism: uncultured Clostridia bacterium; assembly: GCA_947630455.1. Taxonomy (GTDB): domain Bacteria; phylum Bacillota; class Clostridia; order Christensenellales; family CAG-314; genus Fimimonas. The sequence continues at coordinate 30,302 of CANRHP010000006.1, read as the reverse complement.
GCTTGGCACGGAGGATTTTGTGCGAGTACGCGTGGGCATTGGCAAGGATACGCCGATGGAGCGAATCGACTACGTGCTTTCGCAGCTGACCGACCAAGACGACGCCCTTCTGAACCCCGTGCTTGACAATGCAGCAGCAGCCCTTGACGAATTTGTTAACGGCGCAACAATCGACATCATTATGCAAAAGTACAACGGTTAGACATATTTTCTAAAAAAATCTCACCTTTATAGGTGAGATTTTTTGATTTTCAAGAATTTTCCGCTGCCTGTTTGGGTTGCATTTCGCAATTGGAGCAACTACTCGCACTTGAAAAAAACTTCGGCATTAGAGACGCACATTTACTGTTTATTCGGGTTGAATATATGTCTATAGAATTTTTTGACTATTCGCAAAGTTTTTTTGCCAAAGCGGCAATCTGTGCACGATTTTCATCAGTCAAGGCGGAAAGAATAGTCACCGTGCCGTCAAAGGTGAGGTTTTTACAAAGAGCAAGCAAATTGCTGATGGTTTTTGCAGCCATGGGTGCCCAGCTGCCGTTTTCGATAATGTAAACGCGCCGATTTTGAAAATTGTGTTCCGCAAGTCGCGTTACAAAATCATGCATAAAGGGAAATACGCTTGCATTGTAGGTGGTAGACGCCAACACAAGCTTATCGTATCGAAAAGCGTCCTCCAATGCCTCCGCCATATCGTCACGAGCGAGATCGAAAAGGGCGATCTTGGGACATTTGTTTTTTCCCAGTTCTTCGCGCAGAAGCTCTACCGCCTCGCGAGTGTGACCGTAAACCGACGTATAGCAAATGCACACGCCGCGACTTTCGGCGGAATAACTTGACCAGGTGTTGTACAAGCCTATGTAATGAGAGAGATTTTCACTCAATACCGGACCGTGCAGCGGACAAATTGTACCGATATCCAACGCCGAGGCTTTTTTAAGCAAAATCTGAACGGAATTGCCGTACTTACCTACAATACCGAAGTAGTAACGACGTGCCTCGCAGTCCCAATCCTCATCGACATCCAACGCTCCGAATTTGCCGAAACCGTCAGCGGAAAACAGCGTTTTGGCATAAGCGTCGTAGCTTACCATCACCTCGGGCCAGTGCACCATCGGCGCAAACACAAAAGTAAGGCTGTGGCTGCCGAGCGTCAACGTTTCGCCGTCTTTTACCTCAAGACGATTGTCAACGGCTTTTTTGCCGAGGAAGTTTTCCAGAATAAGGAATGTCTTTACATTCCCCACCACGGTGGCATGCGGATATACCTTCAAAAAATCGGCGACGCTGCCGCTGTGATCCGGTTCCATGTGCTGCACCACGAGATAATCGGGTGTGCGTCCGTTGAGCTCGGTGGCAAGCTTGAGCAGCCATTCGCTTGTAAAATGCCTGTCAACCGTGTCCAAAACGGCAATTTTGTCATCCAAAATCACATAGCTGTTGTATGCCATGCCATTGGGAACCGCGTACTGTCCCTCAAAAAGGTCGATCTCATGATCATTTACGCCGATGTATCTGATGTCCTCATGCAGTTTCATTGTTCACCTCAAAATATTTTTTACCGAAAAATTATCTCATAAACTACGCGATTTGTCCATTAATTGAGCAAAGATTTACAATGCCGGGTCGGCTTAGTTAAATATCCACTCTGTAAGCTTCAATAAATACGGATTTTATATCTTTAACAATGTCTTTTGAAACCGAAACGGCAAGCGTATTGTAGTGAAGATCCATTGTGTGCATACTCGGGCTGAGTTCCTTGACGGTTACATACAGCTTGTCGTTCTCAAAACGCGTCTTCTCGGCGACGCATTTTATCGAGCCGCTCATTCCCTGTGTGAGAAACATGACCACGGCGTTTTCGTCGAAAAATTTTTCGTCATATTTGCCGTATTCTTCCTCCGTCAAATTGAAAAAATCGCCCTCGTGACTTGCTCTGTAAGCATTTAGTTGCTCTAAAGTAGTAAATACTTCAAAGGGACGCTGCTCGGCGTCAAGCTTACGCACGGAATGGGAATTTCCTGCTCCGCCGAAAACAAAACTGCACATACACATAATAGTTATCACCGCCGTAAAAAATATTTTTTTCATTGTACACTCCCATAGCAATCGGGTTGTGGCATATATCCCAATAATTGAAAAACTTCCTCTCCTCAAAAAAGTCTGTCAATGGGGACGAATAAGTAATATTGTACCACACTTCGGATAGTGTGTATAGTTGCCCGGCAAAAATTCACAAAAGGTATACATTTACATCGTAGTGTTTATCAGCTGTACAGAATTTTTTTGCGATATCGGCATTGATAAAATTTTGTATTGTATTTTAATTGGAAGTATTGTATAATACTCGATACAAATGCTCATAAAGAGCAAATTATCCGATACGGAGTAAAAAATATGTGTACTTCCATCTCTTTTAAAACAACCGACCATTATTTTGGCAGAAATTTGGACTACGAATTCAGCTACAACGAATCGGTGACAGTGACGCCAAGAAACTTTACGTTTATTTTTCGTCACGCTCCCGCTGTCAGAACGCACTATGCACTGATAGGCATGGCTTTTGTGCAAAACGACTATCCGCTCTACTACGATGCAACCAATGAAGCAGGATTATCCATGGCGGGACTAAACTTTCCCACATACGCTCACTACTTCGAACAAAAATCGGACAAAATCAATGTTGCGCCATTTGAGTTTATACCCTATGTGCTTGCCCAATGCGCAACGGTAGCGGAGGCACGCAAGCTGCTTGCCAAGGTAAGTCTGTGCGCGGAAAATTTCAGCGACAAGCTGCCGGCATCTCCGCTGCATTGGCACATAGCGGATGCCGACCGCTCCATTGTTGTGGAAAGCACCGTCGACGGACTTAAAATCTTCGACGATCCGGTAAATGTTATGACAAACAGCCCGACATTCGACTTTCATATGCTCAATTTGACACACTATTTGGGAGCCACTCGCGAAATAGCGAATAACAGATTTGCACCCGACATACAACTCAAAGCATACAGCCGCGGCGCAGGCGGTTTCGGATTGCCGGGGGATCTGAGCTCGGCAAGTCGTTTTGTGCGGGCGGCATTTACTCTCAACAACTCCGTGTGCAAAAGCGATGAAACAAGCAGCGTCGGACAATTCTTTAGTATACTTGGGGCAGTCGCTCAGCAAAAGGGCAGCTGTGCCGTGGAGCACGGTTATGAATACACGATTTATTCTTCTTGCTGCAACACCTCACGAGGAATATACTACTACACCACCTACAACAACGGCTGCCTTACCGCTGTGGATATGCACCGCGAGAATCTCAACGGAACCGCACTTGTAAGCTACCCGATACGCGTTGAACAGCAAATAACCTGGGAAAAATAGCCTGCTTAACAAATGCGATTACAAAAAAGTGACGGCAAAACTGCTGTCACTTTTATTTCTGCCATCAGGTTGGACTACCACGTTTGCGTAGGCTGCTCAATTGGGGCTATGTTTCTTTTGTAGTTTTGCACAATGTCTCTGACATATTGCAGACGCGAATCACTATAGGACAGACGTACATACCCATCACGCAGCAGCACTCCCTTGAAATTTTGCGCAGCCGAATCGAAATATTCGGGAAATTGCACCTCTATATATTGCGATCCTTTGTGATTTTTTTGTACATATATCTGCGTATTTTGACTCAATCGATAAACGCGCAGCTTTTTTCCGAAGCGCGAAACCAACACTGTATCCTCTTGCATACACACAAGATCAAACGCACCCATAGTAAAACCGACAATAAACAACGCGATTGCCATACATGCAAGCAATCCTGTCAAAAAAACCGTCATAACAACGTCATCAACAGCTCTGCTGAAGGTACCCGCAAGATAGCCTGCCAAGCCGCAAAGAGCTAAGCACACCAATATTGTGAAAATAATCAACATCTTTGGCGATGCGACGAATCGTTTTGTTTTCATTTGGGCGTCCTCAAGGTCATCGGTTGTCGATAGGGTTCTTCCGTTTAATTATAACATCGCCGCCGTTGCCTGTCAATGTGTGCGACAATTATTTTAAAATAAAAGTATTAGGGATACACACTACTCCGGTTTATTTAAAAATTTGCTTATTATATACTATTGTTGTAAAAATCTCTTTTCTGCGTCTATTTTTTTGCCGTATCACATAATTACATGGCAAATATTAGTTTTGCCGCAGCCCAAATTGGTCAATTGAGCAATCGCTTTAAGTATGCCAATAACAATATCTTGTGGTCATAGAGCTGCCGAGCGGAATACTCCAACTTTCTCGTAAGCTCAATTCGCAATGACTGCGCCGTTACGCAACGCGCATTAAGCTGCCAACGCATAATGTTTTTATCTATATCGTTGTTTATGCCTTTTTTTTCGAAAATTTTCGACAGTTCCACTGACGCATCACTTACGCTCGACGCCAATAGGCTTAGCTCCCCAATAATTTCGGAGTTGTAATGCGGGCAGCCCATGCCTATTTCTACGCTTATATCATTATGCGCGTCACATTCTTGCTGCTCAGCTTGTTCCGGCGTCAATAAAACCGATTGCAGCATATGCAAAGCAACGTTTAAATCCGAACCGTCTTTTTGCAAATAACAGATAAGCAAATCCAAATAACGCCAACGGTTAGGAGACAACCATTCTCCATAACGGTTGTTGAGCGCACTTAAAAGCCGCTTGGCCATCAATGCCGTAGGGAAAACGATGGGAGACTTCCTTCGCATACCACCTTCTATTTCCTTAACGTACTGTGTTATCTGCGACAACCCCGCACGCAAACAGTACAACCTTGTAATTGTTTGATTTGACATATCCACCTCTGATTTTAAAATGTAAACAAGCTTTTTCTTATATCAGCTAAAAAGCTATCGCAGCTCCAACACTATTTCTATATGAGTTTGACGTGAAAGGATCAAAAAAATGCACAATGACTGAAATTTGATTTAAGCACGGTTCTGCAAGCTTATCGGCGTGCAGCACATAAAATTTGTATTTGACCTTGGGCAAAAAGCTGCCTTATACTATGGACATTGTGAAAATTGCAACAGTTTTTACCGAGAACAATCGCTTCACCACCGTTTGTTTGTTAAACTTCAGAATATTTGACATCGCACCGGACATCGCATTGTGTTTTTTTGTAAAATAGTATTCTTTGATTAGTTTTTTTTCATGATATCATACCAATTGGTATAAAGTCAATAAAATGATACCAATTGGAATAAAATGCTGGTATGAAAAGTAGTTATATGCAAAATTTTGCAAAAAATATGAAGGAACTGATGGGCGATATGACTGTAAGTGATCTGTCGCGAAATACGGGTATACCCCAAGCCACATTATCACGATATTTGCTGTGCCAACGAGAAATTACACTTAACTATTTATGTAAGCTTGCGGATTATTTTCACGAAGATATTGACGTGCTGATTGGTCGTAAATCTTATTAAACTACTATCCTTACTTTTTTTCGCCGGGGTCTCCCTTCGTGCCCGAGTCCGCCAATATATTGAGGCTTCCTCCAACGAGTTAAACATTTCGGCATTGTTAATTGTTCACGACTCCATAGGATTGTCGGCGGGCAGTAGGTTTCCTCTCCCGTATTGACGTTTCTTAAATTTATTTTGTCGAGATAGACAACTGCTCTGTCTTTAAATTCCATTGCTCTGTTCTCCTTTTATGTTTTAATTAAAAGACGGCAAAAATATACTTTCTGTATCTTATCTGCCGTCTTTTTGACCTCGCTTTCGGGATCTTTTCTTGATCTATTTGATTGTTCCTGCTCATCGCACATTATGCCTCCGCTGTCAATTCGTCGGGAATTATATGCGTTATCCAACAAAACGGAAACGGGCGCAGAGATATATTTATATAATTGTGCCGAATTGGGTTTCATTTGATATAGCACAACGAAAAAGTAGGACAAATGCTAAATTTAGCGTAAAGAAAAACCGATTTCCTAAACAAAATCGGTTTTTCGATGTAATTGAAATTGTTTCAACATACAATTTGTAAGACAGACAACAATGCAGTAAGATTACACGCGAAGCTGCGTTTACATGAGTGTTTGCAACCAAGCGCAAATCAAACCGGTGTGCCGATCACATGCTTACAAAACAACAATGAGTGCCATCTCGGCGCCGTCACCTCTACGGTTATTTTCCTTGTAGATTGCCGTATAACCGCCGCGTTGACCTTTTTCCTCCGCCTGCTTGTCAAACTTGGGAGCGTACTCGTTGAAAAGCTTTTCGATTAGAGGATGACGCACTTCCTTGGTGCGCACCTTGTACTCGGTGGAGCTTTCTTTGGGGAGACGCGCTTCCTGCAGATCGGCTAGCCCCGCAATAAGCTTGCGGCGGGCAGCCAACTTTTGTGGACCGTCATTCAGAACACTGACGGTTGTTTCCTTGCCCTTGACGATCTTTACCTTGCTGACTTCAACGGTATCTTTGTAGGTATTGACTGCAAGTGTAATATATTTTTCTGCAAGCTTTTGCACTTCCTTTGCGCGAGCCTCGGTGGTTTCCAATTTACCGTTCCAAAGCAGTTGGGAAACTTGATTTTTAAGCAAGGCGAGTCTTGCATCGGTTGCTTTACCTAATTTTCTTTGTGTAGCCATAATTTTCTCCTATTCATCCTTATTCTTCAAAGACAGACCGTAGCTTTCCAACTTGGCAATAACTTCATCCAGCGATTTTCTGCCGAGGTTGCGTACCTTGAGCATATCGTCCTCAGTGCGGCGCGTCAAATCCTCCACGGTTTGGATACCTGCGCGCTTGAGACAGTTGTAGGAACGAACCGACAAATCCATGTCGTCGATATTCATTTCCAAAACCTTTTTGTGACTGTCGCTTTCTCTCGGGATAAGGATATCCTTGTTGAAATTTTCGGACAAGTTTACAAACATCTTGATGTGATCCTCTATGATGCGCGCTGCAAGAGAGACTATTTCTCTACCCGAGAATGCTCCGTTGGTTTCCACTTCCAATGTAAGCTTGTCGCGTGTGATATCCTGTCCTACGCGGGCGCTTTCCACAGTATAGCTGGCCTTTTTGACAGGTCCGAAAATGGAATCTATAGGTATGTATCCGATAGGATAGTTGAGCTTAAGCTCGCGATTGCGCTCCTTGTTTTTTTCAATAGAAGCATACCCGAGACCACGCGCCACATACAGTTCACAATTGAGGCTTCCGCCCTCTTCGATCGTGCAGATGTACAAATCGGGATTCAACACCTCCACTTCACTGTCGGTGATGATATCGCCTGCATGTACCTCGCACGGACCAACCTTGTTGATTGTTATTGTCTTTCTGAAATCATTGTCGTCATTATCCGATTTCAAAGCCAAACGCTTTATGTTGAGAATAATGTCCGTTACGTCTTCTTTGACACCGCTGACAGTGCTGAACTCGTGTTGTATGCCTTCGATCCTTAAACCGACTACCGCAACACCGGGAAGAGCGGAAAGAAGCACTCTGCGGAGAGCATTTCCGAGGGTGATTCCGTAGCCTCTTTCGAGCGGTTCGGCAACGATCTTGATAATGCTGGCATTTTGTCCGCTTTCGTCCACTGTCATCAACGGTTTTTCTATTTCCATCATTGGACAACAATCTCCTTTATATTAAATTTTATTTGTAACGCGCATACATGCCGAAGCATGCAGCGCGGATTGAGTCATAGCCCAATCAGACGCTATTACAGAGATTACTTGGAGTACAACTCGACGATCATGTGCTCTTGGATGCTCATGTCGATGTCTTCTCTCTGCGGTTTTGCAAGCACCTTGCCTGTGAGTTCGGAGGGCTCGAAATCCAACCATTGCGGAATGTTTGCGGGTTTTTTGGCACCTTTGAGTTCAACAAACAGCGGTTGCTCGCGCTTGTTCTCCTTGATGGAAATTATATCGCCTACTTTGACTTGATAGCTTGGAATTGTGACGCGTTTGCCGTTGACGGTGATGAGACCGTGGTTGACAAACTGTCTTGCCTGGCTACGAGAAACGCCTATACCGAGACGGTACACTACGTTGTCAAGACGCTGTTCAAGCAAAATAAGCATATTGGCGCCGGTGACTCCCTTCATGCGCTCGGCTTCCTCGTAGTAGCTGTGGAATTGCTTTTCCTGCAATCCGTAGATGCGCTTTGTCTTTTGTTTTTCACGGAGCTGTTGTCCGTATTCGGTTACCTTCTTTCTGCTGTCGGCGTGCACACCGGGGATCTTGCCGCGTTTTGTTACGGGGCACTTGTCGGTATAGCATCTTTCGCCCTTCAAAAACAGCTTGCATTTTTCACGTCTGCATTGACGGCAATCTGCACTTGTATTTCTTGCCATGGTAATTCTCCTTTACTAAACTCTTCTACGCTTGGGCGGACGGCAGCCGTTGTGAGCGATGGGCGACACGTCGCGAATGAGCGTAACGTCGATCTCTGCCGTTTGCAGAGCGCGGATAGCCGACTCGCGTCCTTGACCGGGTCCCTTGACGTAAACTTCCACGGAACGTATGCCGTACATATCCTTTGCTGCCTTGGCGGCTGTTTCGCACGCTTGCTGCGCGGCAAAAGCGGTACTTTTGCGGGATCCGCGGAAACCCAACGCGCCGCTGCTGCATTGAGTGAGAGCATTACCGTTGAGGTCGGTAAAAGTTACTATCGTGTTGTTGAAGGAAGCGTGAATGTGTACTTGTCCCTTGTCAACTTTGCGTAAATCTCTTCTCTTTTTGACAACTTTCTTTCCTGCCATTTCTACTTACCTCCTATTTAGCTTTCTTGCCGCGGGAAACGGTGCGCTTGGGTCCCTTGCGGGTGCGCGCGTTTTGCTTGGTGGACTGTCCTCTTACGGGCAGACCCTTGCGGTGACGAATACCGCGGTAGGAGCCGATTTCTATTTGTCTCTTGATGTTCATTGAAACTTCACGTCTCAGGTCGCCCTCGACGTGATAGTTCTTTTCAATACAGTCACGGATCTTGGATATGTCGTCTTCGGTAAGGTCCTTGACGCGCGTATCGGGATTGACGCCCGTTTCTGCCAAAATATCCTTAGCAGAGGTACGTCCGATTCCGTAAATGTAGGTCAAACCGATTTCAATACGTTTTTCTCTGGGTAAATCTACACCGGAAATACGAGCCATTTGATTTTCTCCTTGTTGATTGAATAATTAGTGTGATTTAGTGTATATTGACACGCTGCAGCAACCGCAAGCCTATGTGGAATGATGTTGTGATTGAACAGTCGTGATTGAATCCTAAGTTGCAACAGCTTGCGCTGTCAAACTTACTCAACAAAGTCTAACCTTGTCTTTGCTTGTGCTTGGGATATTTGGAACAAATAACCATAACCTTACCATTACGTTTGATAACCTTGCACTTGTCGCACATGGGTTTTACAGACGGTTTTACTTTCATTTTTTCCTCCTTGACACAGGGGTTAGACTCCGCTGTGTGATGTTTGTTTTTTGTTTGTTATTGCTGAACTACACCTTTGGTGCGCCAGACTATCCTGCCCTTGGTGAGGTCGTAGGGACTCATTTCCAACTTAACGGCATCGCCGGGCAAAATCCTTATGGAGTGAATACGCAGTTTACCGGAAACATAGGCAATCACTTCATGATTGTTGGTGAGACGCACACGAAACTCCGCATTGCGCAGTGCTTCGACTACTACGCCTTCTACTTCGATTACATCGTCTTTAGACATTTTGTTTCTCCTGTTGGTTTTGAACGAATTGTCGCAAAGCACTCTTTACTTCGCTGTCGAACACTTTTTTACCATCTATGATCTTGGCGGCTATTGCATCCAGCTTTACTCCGCTGTCGGAAAGGTGCTTCGGATTTTTCTTTTTGGGGGAGGCGAGCTTGCGCATACCGCCGTCAACCAAATAAACCGCCTTGTCGTCGACGCCGGTAACCACAAAGTACATCCCCTTGTCACGTCCCTGCGTTGACAGCACCACGCTGCCTATTTGTATACTGTTCATATTCACCTACAAGCTGAGTATTTCTATGCCACGCGAGGTGATGGCGATAGTGTTTTCGTAGTGGGCAGAGGGCTTACGGTCCTTTGTTTTGACCGTCCAACCGTCCTCCATCCAATCCACACGTTCGGTGCCCATAGCGATCATGGGCTCGATCGCGATCGTCATACCTTCGGAAAGCCTCATACCATGCCCCGGAACGCCGTAGTTTGGAACCTCGGGATCCTCGTGCATTTGTCTGCCTATACCGTGCCCGACCAACTCACGCACCACGCCATAGCCGAAGCTTTCGGCATAAGCTTGTATTACGTGGCCAAGATCTCCCAAACGGGTGTGTCCCGGCACGATGCTTTCCACACCCTTGAAGAAACATTGCTCAGTAACGTCGATGAGCTGCTGACACTCGGGAGTGATAAGCCCCACCGCGACGGTGCGCGCCGCGTCTCCGTGCCAGCCCTCATAGATAGCGCCGCAGTCATAACTGACTATCTGCCCTTCTTGAAGAACTTTATACTTGGAGGGTATACCGTGCACTACTTCGCAATCCACCGAAACACAAATGCTTGCGGGAAAACCGTTGTAATGCAGAAAACTGGGTTTGGCATTTTGAGATACAATGTATTCGTATGCGATCCTGTTGAGCTCCCAAGTAGATATGCCGGGTTTAGTGTGATCTCTCAATAAATTGAGCGTATCTCTTACTATTACATTCGCCCGACGCATGAGAGCTATTTGCGAGTCCGATTTAATGGTGATCATTTGTGCAAAACGTCAAGTATACGACGGTAAACCACTTCCACACCGCCTGTTCCGTTGATTGTGATCAACTTTTTCTGAGCCTTGTAGTACTCAATGAGCGGAAATGTCGTGGTCTCATACACACGCAGACGTTCCAGTACCGTTTCTTCACTGTCATCCTTGCGAACGATAAGTTTGCCGCCGCATACCGGGCAGACCGTCGGATCGCCCAATGATGACACATGAAACGTACCGCTGCAATCGGGGCAGAAACGACGTCCCGAAAGACGGGAAACAATCGTTTCCTTGTCTACGTCAAGATTGATGGCACAGTCTATATTTTGAAATTTATCCAGCGCCTCCGCCTGAGCGATGGAACGCGGAAACCCGTCCAAAATATAGCCGTTTGCGCAATCCGGTTCGGCAAGCCTGTTTTTGACGATTTCTATTGTAATTTCGTCGGGAACAAGCCCGCCGCCGTTCAAAATGTCTTTGATTTGCAGTCCAAGAGGCGTTTCTTCTTTCAAGTTTTTACGGAAGATATCGCCGGTGGAAATTTGGGGAATTTTCAACTCGCCCGTGAGCTTTTGCGCCATGGTACCTTTGCCGCTGCCCGGCGCGCCCAATAGAATGATATTCATACTATTTCAAAAATCCTTTGGAATTGGATCCAAGCAAACCTTTGTAGTGACGCATCAGAATTTGATTTTCCAATGCTTTGTTGAATTCGAGTGCAACGGAAACTACAATCAGCATACCTGTCGCGCTCATACTTGACACCAACTGCGAGTTGGTGCGCAAGCCTACCCAGCCCGGTATAGAGAACAGAATGGAGGGTACGAATGCAATTATCGCAAGGAATACAGCGCCCCAAAGGGTGATACGCGATACAACCTTGGCAAGGTACTCTGCCGTTTCTCTGCCAGGACGGATACCCATAACGAAACCGCCGTTGTTTTGAATGTTGCGGGAAATTTCGACGGGATTGAATTGAATTTGCGAATAAAAATACGCAAACACAAATATCAGTATTGCCAAAATGACATTGTATACAACCGTACCTATTGGGTTGCCGTTGCCGGAAGTCAGATACGTTGTCCACCAATTTTCAAATGGCGTGTTGGGCCAAAATGTTTGAATGATCATTGATGGGAAGCTCATCAACGCATAGGCAAAAATCAAAGGCATAACGCCGCTTGCATTGACTTTGACGGGAATGTAAGTGGATTGTCCACCGTACATTTTGTTGCCCTTTACCTGCTTTGCGTACTGAACCTTGATCTTTCTTTCCGCGCCGTCTACCCAAACGATGAATGCAAACACAAGAACCAGTCCGACAAGGAAGATGAGCGCTTCGATCCAACCGTTTTGCGCGGCGAATGATGCAAACAGCTGTTGAGCTGCGGTTGCAACAATACCTACGAAAATCAGAAGCGAAATACCGTTTGATACACCATATTCGGTAATACGCTCACCGATCCACATGCAAAGCATGCTGCCGCCAACCAAAACAGCCACTATGTAGATGCCCATAATCCATTGACCGCCCGTGGACGCAAAGAATGTGGCATACTGTCCGCCAAGCCAGCCGGTATTGACATAGCTGTACTGATTTTTGAGTGTTATAAAGATACCTACCGCACTGACTATAGCCAGTACGAGCGTTACCCAACGGGTAATTTTATCTATTTTTTTTCTACCCTCATCGCCTTCTTTCGACATTCTTTCGAGAGCGGGAATGGCGACCGTCAACAACTGCACAATAATTGATGCATTGATGTACGGAGAAATGCCGAGAGAAAAGAGAGTACCCTGACTGAGCGCGCTGCCCGTAATGGAGTTGAGCAATCCAAAGATGTTCATGTTTTCTTGTGACGCCAACTCGCTGGAAATGTTATTCAGTCCGGGAACGGTGATATAACAACCCACTCTGAACAAAATGATAAAGAGGATTGTCATAAAGATTTTTTTGCGTACGTCCTTTATCTTAAAGGCATTCCTGATGGTCTCAAACATTATTCAGCTACCTCTGCTACACCGCCTGCCGCTTCGATTGCTTGTTTTGCCGATGCGGAAAACTTGTCTGCCTTGACAGTAAGCTTTTTGGTAAGGGTTCCGTTGCCGAGAACCTTGAGTGCATTGTGTTTGCCGCCAACGATACGCCGCTCTGCGAGCAGATCGTATGTTACAACAGTGTCATTTTCAAACACATTGAGCGCGTCAATGTTTACAATGTCGTACTCAACTCTGAATTTGTTGTTGAAACCACGCTTGGGAATACGTCTTGCAAGGGGAGTCTGACCGCCTTCGAAGCCGGGACGAACACCGCCGCCACTGCGAGCCCATTGACCCTTGTGACCTTTTCCGCTTGTTTTGCCGAGGCCGCTTCCGATACCTCTACCCAGTCTCTTTTCGGAGGTGGTTGCTCCGACGGCGGGTTGAATTGAATGTATTCTCATGATAGCCTCCTACTTTAGTTCTTCCACGGCAACAAGGTGCTTCACCTTGAAGATCATACCGCGAGTTGCCGCATTGTCGGGCAAAACGTTGCTGGTGCGGATCTTAGTGAGACCGAGAGCCGCTACCGTAGCCTGTTGTTCTTTGAGACAGCCTGCCGTGCTTTTTACGAGAGTAACTTTGAGCTGTCCCTTTGCCTCTTCGTAGGGCTTGTCCCCCTTGACGGGCTTTGCGGGCAATTCATGCTCCACCACGTATCTGCCGTTAATGTAGAGAGGCTGTTTTGCTTCTGCTTTTTTCACCTTTTTAGTAGCCATTGTGCACCTCCCTAAATTTCTTCAACGTTTTTGCCGCGTAGCTGAGCGATATGCTCTTTACTTCTGAGACTTCTGAGTCCGTTGAAGGTTGCTTTGACACAGTTGACGGGATTGTTGGAGCCGTAGGATTTGGTACGAATGTCCTTGATACCTACCGCTTCCAATACATTACGCACCGGACCGCCCGCAATAACACCGGTACCGGGTTGAGCAGGCATAAGCAGCACGTATCCCTTACCAAACTTGCCTATCGTTTCGTGAGGAATTGTTGTATCCATCAACGCAACGTTTACCATTGCCTTCTTTGCGCGAAGGTTGGCCTTTTCTATTGCTTGGGGAACTTCGGCGGCTTTCGCCATACCTACGCCGACCATTCCCTTGCCGTCGCCGACAACGCACAACGCACTGAAACGCATTGTACGGCCGCCCTTAACGACCTTGGTGACACGGTTGATCGCTACCGTCTTTTTGATAAGACCGTCGTCTTCCTTGACTTCTCTGTCACGATTGTTGCGTCTGCCGCCCTTTCTGTTGTCGGAGCGATTGTCGCGGAAGTTACGTCTTGGTTGCTCTGTTTTCGGAGCTTGATCCTGTTGTTGCTCTGCTGCAACAACTTCGACTTCTTGTACGTTTTCCATTGTTTTTCCTCCGATTAGAATTTGAGTCCGGCTTCTCTTGCGCCGTCTGCCAACGCAGCAACTCTACCCGTGTAGATGTAGCCGCCGCGATCAAAAACAACTTCGCTTACGCCTAACTTAGCGGCTTTTGCGGCGATGTCCGCACCTACCGCCTTGGCTTGCGCCGTTTTGTTGCCGTCAGACTTCAATGCAAGACTGCTGCTTGCACAAAGCGTTTTGCCGTTGATGTCGTCGATTACCTGAGCATAGATGTAGTTTGTGGAACGATAAACACACAGACGGGGTTTAACCGACGTGCCGAATACCTTTTTTCTTACTCTTGCATGGCGAACTTGTCTGTCCGCATTTTTGTTTATTTTCTTTATCATAGTCTACACTCCTTACTTACCGGCTTTCTTGCCTTCCTTGAGCACGACAGCTTCCTCTTTGTAACGGACGCCGTAAGCGTGATAAGGCTCGACAGGACGTTTTGCCTTGATGTTTGCCGCGGTTTGACCTACAAGCTCCTTGTCAATGCCGCTCACGACGACTTCCGTCTGAGAGGGGCAGGAGAAGGATATGCCTTGGGGAGCAACCACTTCGATGGGGTGAGAGTAACCGATATTCAACACAAGCTTGTCACCATTGACCGTTGCCTTGTAGCCCACACCGTTGATGATCAGGTTGCGGCTAAAGCCCTCGCTCACGCCCTTTACCATATTGGCAAGAAGCGCTCTATACAAGCCGTGCTTGGCTTGAACATCGTCTTCCGAAGCATCGACAATATTGAGTGTAACTGTTGCGCCTTCGACCTTGACGCCGATGCACTTATCCACGTGACGGCTGAGCGTACCCTTTGCACCCTTGACGGTTACTAATCCGTCATCAATTGTAAGAGTTACGCCTGCAGGCAAAGTGATAGGTTTATTTCCGATTCTTGACATGTCCTACCTCCTTACCATACGTACGCAAGCACTTCGCCGCCGAGATTTTGGCTGCGCGCATTCTTGTCAGTCATAATGCCCTTGCTTGTGGACACGATTGCGATTCCCAATCCGTTCAACACCTTGGGCAGCTCGCTGCTCTTGGCATAAACTCTTAAACCGGGTTTACTGATACGTTTGAGACCTGTGATAACTCTTTCGCCTTTGTAGCCGTACTTGAGCGTCACTTTAATAGTGTTTTGCAGCTCATGCTCCACTACCTCATAGCTTTCAATGTAACCTTCCTCGAGCAGGATGTCCACGATAGCCTTTTTGGTTTTGGAAGAGGGAATTTCTACGTCGGCGTGTTTAGCTGTGATAGCGTTTCTGATACGTGTGAGCATATCAGCAATAGGATCTGTAACAACCATTCTATTTTCCTCCTTACCAGCTTGCTTTTTTTACGCCGGGGATTTCTCCCTTATACGCCTTTTCTCTGAAACAAATTCTGCAAATTCCGTACTTACGCAAAACCGCGTGGGGACGACCGCAGATAGAACAACGGGTATATCCGCGCGTGGAATACTTGGGTGTTCTTTGTTGTTTGTTTATCATTGATTTCTTTGCCATAATTTACCTCACTAAGCTCTGAAGGGCATACCCAAATATTTGAGCAGCGCTTTGCCTTCGGCATCCGTTTTTGCGGTTGTAACAAATGTTACGTCGAAGCCACGGGTTTTTTCCACCTGATCGTAAACAATTTCGGGGAAAATGAGCTGTTCGCGAATGCCCAGCGTGTAATTGCCGCGTCCGTCGAGGTTGGTGTTGACGCCGCGGAAGTCTCTGACTCTCGGCAGCGCAATGCTGACCAGCTTGTCGAAGAACGAATACATACGTTCGCCTCTCAGAGTTACTTTTGCTCCTACTGCCATGCCCTTTCTGACCTTGAAGTTTGCAACCGACAGCTTGCTGTTGGTTACAAGGGGCTTTTGACCGGATATTATTTTGAGTTCCTCAACGGCGAGCTGGAAGGATTTGCTGTTGTCCTTGACATCGCCAAGACCTGCATTAAGCACGATCTTTTCCAAACGCGGAACCTGATTTATATTGGTGTAGCCGAATTCCTTGATAAGTTGAGGAACGACTGTTTGTTTGTACAGATCTCTCAGTCTGCACTCTACGGGAGCCTTAGCTGCCGCAGCTTCGTTTTTCTTTGTAGCCATTTTGTTCCTCCTTATTCTTCATCGGACTTAGTCTTTTTGGACTTTTGGGGAGCTGCCTTGGATTTTGCCGTTCTCGTTTGCTTTTTCTCCGCACGAGTGTCGATAACAGCGCCGCACTTGTGACAACTTCTAAGATATTTTCCGTTGTCGCCGAGCACATGATTGACGCGGGTGGCTTGTCCGCACTTGGGGCAAACGAGCGCTACATTGCTTACGTCGATGGGACGGGGTTGTTCAAACTTGCCGCCCTGCTCTTGCGCTGAACGTGGTTTCCTGTGCTTAGTGACCAGATTGAGTCCTTCTACAACTACCCTGTGTGTTTCGGGGTTGACAACGATTACCTTTCCGCGCTTGCCGCGGTTGGCAACGCCGCCAACAATGACTTCAACGGTGTCACCGGACCTGATGTTCATACTTGCCATGGTTTTACCTCCTGATTACAGCACTTCCGGTGCGAGAGACACGATCTTCATATAGTCTTTTTCACGAAGCTCTCTTGCTACCGGCCCAAAAATACGGGTGCCTCTGGGTTGCTTTTGTTGATCTATGATTACTGCGGCATTGTCGTCAAAACGAATATGCGTGCCGTCCTTACGGTTGATACCGAAGGCGCTTCTTACGATCACAGCCTTGACGACGTCGCCCTTTTTGACAACTCCGCCGGGGTTTGCGCTCTTGACGCTGGCAACGATGACGTCGCCGATATTGCCGAACTTACGAGAGGAGCCTCCAAGCACCTTGATGCACATAAGCTCTTTCGCGCCGCTGTTGTCGGCTGCTTTAAGTCTTGTTTGTACCTGAATCATTGCGCCGTCCTCCTACTTAGCCTTTTCTACTATTTCCAACAGGCGCCAATTCTTGTCTTTGGACAGTTTTCTTGTCTCAACAATACGGACGGTATCGCCCACTCCGCATTCGTTAAGCTCGTCATGCGCCTTGTATTTTTTGGTTTTGGACACCGTCTTTTTGTAAAGAGGGTGCTTATATTTATTAACCACTGCAACGACAATCGTTTTGTCCATTTTGTCGGAAACAACGATGCCGACTCTTTCTTTTCTGCTATTTCTTTCCATAGTTGTACCTCACTTAAGCCCTGCCGGCATGCTCTCTCTCGCGGAGCACCGTTTTGACTCTTGCAATGTCCTTTTTGACACTGTTGAGTTGAAGCGGGTTGTTGAGTTGTCCTGTTGCGTGAGACAAACGCAGGTTGAACAACTCTTTTTTGAGATCGGCGAGCTTTGCCACCAATTCTTCGTTGCTGAGTTCGCGAACATTACTTGCTTTCATCTGCATTCACCTCGTCTTCCTTTTTCACAAACTTGCACTTGACGGGAAGTTTGTGACTTGCCAGACGCAGAGCTTCGCGTGCGGTTTCCTCGGGAACACCTGCCATCTCGAACATAACTCTGCCCGGCTTTACAACTGCCACCCAATACTCGGGAGAACCTTTACCGGAACCCATACGTGTTTCTGCGGGTTTCTTGGTGACGGGCTTGTGAGGGAATATGTCCACCCAAACCTTACCGCCACGTTTTACAAAACGCGTCATAGCGACACGAGCCGCCTCTATCTGATTGGAGGTAATCCAGCCGCATTCCAACGCTTGGAGACCGTACTCACCGTAAGCAACCTTGTTGCCCTTGTGAGCTTCGCCCTTCATTCTTCCGCGGAATTGACGGCGTCTTTTTACTCTTTTAGGCATTAACATTTTCAGCTACCTCCTTTTTTACGGTCTTTTTCTTTTTGGGAAGAACTTCTCCCTTGTACACCCAAACCTTTACGCCTATGACGCCGAAGGTTGTGTGAGCAATGGCATAACCGTAGTCGATGTCCGCTCTCAGTGTGTGCAGGGGGATGGAGCCTTCATGATATTGTTCGCAACGGGCGATTTCCGCGCCGTCCAAACGTCCGGAAACCATGGTTTTGATTCCCTTTGCTCCGCTGCGGGTTGCTCTGCCCATGCATTGACGCATCGCCCTGCGGAAAGAAATACGCTTTTCAAGCTGAGCAGCGATGGCTTCCGCAACAAGCTGAGCATCCATATCGGGACGCTTGATTTCTATGATGTTGACGGCAACGGCTTTGTCACCGACAATCTTCTGCAGCAGCGCCTTGATCTCATCTGCGCCGGCGCCTGCCTTTCCGATAAGCACGCCGGGACGTCCGGTGTGGATATCGACGACGACCTTACCATCGCTTCTTTCTACAACAATTTTGCTTATGCCGGATTGATAGTACTTGTTTTTAAGTGTGGTACGAATGACATCGTCCTCTTTGATATACTTGGCAAATTCCTTTTTGTCTGCAATCCACTTTGCATTCCAATCCTGAATTACACCTACTCTAAATCCGTGCGGATTAACTTTTTGTCCCATAAATTAGTCCTCCTTACGCTCTCTCGTCCAAAATCACGGTGATGTGACTGGTTCTCTTCAGGATACGATATCCTCTGCCGCGGGAAACGGGCTGCATTCTCTTGAGCGTCGGCCCCTGATCTGCAAAACATTCCGCCACGTAAAGAGCGTCTTTATTCATGCCGAGATTGACCTCGGCATTGGCTGCCGCCGAGTTGAGGCACTTCAAAACCGGCTCGCATGCTACCTTTGGAGTTGTCTTTAAAATTGCAACGGCGTCCTTGTAGTTACGACCGCGGATGAGATCCAGCACGATCATAACCTTTGAAGGAGAAATGCGGATGTACTTCGCTATTGCCTTGGGGCGTTTATCTTTGTTTTCGGCACGTACCAAAGCCTTTGCTTTACTTCTTGTAGCCATTTTTCATATCCTCCTATTTGGCGCCTGCGGTTTTGCTGCCCGCGTGTCCTCTGAAGGTTCTCGTGGGGGCAAATTCGCCCAACTTCAAACCTACCATATCCTCCGTGATATACACGGGAACATGCTTTTTGCCATCGTGAACAGCTATGGTGTGTCCTACAAAATCGGGGAAGATCGTAGAACTTCTCGACCATGTTTTCAAAACTTTCTTTTCGCCTTTGGCGTTCATTTCTTGCACTCTCTTAAGAAGCGCGGGTTGAACGTAAGGTCCTTTTTTAATCGATCTACTCATTGTCTATCCTCCGATTAGTTGATACGTTTTACAATAAATTTGTTGGAAGCTTTTTTCTTCTTTCTCGTCTTGTAACCAAGTGCAGGCTTGCCCCAAGGTGTTACAGGACCGGGACGTCCGACAGGCGATTTGCCTTCGCCGCCGCCGTGAGGGTGGTCGCAAGGGTTCATTACACTGCCGCGAACCGTGGGTTTAACTCCCATATGACGTTTTTTGCCGGCCTTGCCGATGCTCACGATCTCGTGATCGAGGTTTCCAACTTGACCAATTGTCGCGTGGCACTTGAGCAAAATCAGTCTCATTTCGCCGCTTGGCATACGCAGCGTTGCGTATTTGCCTTCCTTTGCCATCAACTGTGCGAATATTCCTGCCGCGCGGGCGATTTGTCCGCCCTTGCCGGGATTCATCTCGATGTTGTGCACAATCGTACCGACGGGAATATTCTCGAGAGGAAGATTGTTGCCCACCTTGATATCCGCCGTGGCGCTGGCTTCCACCGTGTCACCGACATTGAGCCCGACGGGAGCGAGAATGTATCTCTTTTCGCCGTCTGCGTAATGCAGCAGTGCGATGTTTGCTGTACGGTTGGGATCGTATTCGATTGCCGCAACCTTTGCGGGAACGCTCTTGTCGCGCTTGAAGTCGATTATACGGTACTTGATACGGTTGCCGCCGCCAATGTGACGAACGGTAATTTTACCCGTGGCATTTCTGCCGCCGGTCTTTTTGCTTACCGCAAGAAGGCTCTTTTCCGGAGTGGTTTTTGTGATTTCCTCATACGTCGAAACAGACATGAAACGGCGTGCGGGAGATGTGGGTTTATATTTTTTAATAGCCATAATCTTTATCCTCCGTCATCAGGACAGACTGTTGAAGAACTCAATGGCTTTACTGTCGGCGGTGAGGCGGATCGTTGCCTTTTTCCACGTAGGCGTGTAACCTTGGGTTCTGCCCTGTCTTCTTAGCTTACCTTTTACGGTAGATGTAGTAACTTGTTGCACTTTTACGCCGAAAATTTCTTCCACCGCATTTTTGATCTGCACCTTGTTGGCGCCCTTGTGGACTTCGAAAGTGTAGATTTTCTGCGGTATGTTGGCGTAGCTTTTTTCCGTCAATACGGGTCGAATGAGAATGTCGTATGAATTCATAGCGAATATGCCTCCTCAATCTGCTTGATTGCGTCCTTTGTAGCGATAATGTTGACGTTTGCGACCAGCTCATACACATTGGCGAGGTTTGCGTCTGTAATAGTGAGGGTCTGAATGTTTGCACCCGCTCTTACGATATCCGCACTGTCGCCGGATACGAGCAGAAGGGTCTTCTTTTCGAAGCTGAAACTTTTGAGAATTTCCGCCACAAGCTTGGTTTTGGGTGCGTCCAGCTTGATTTCATCCACAACCACAAGTTCGTTGTTCGCAACCTTGTAGCTGATTGCACTGCGAAAAGCCTGAGCCTTCATCTTTTTGTTGATCTTTTTGCTGAAGTCGCGCGGCTTGGGTGCAAAAACGACGCCGCCCTTAGTCCATTGCGGAGCACGGATACTGCCTTGTCTTGCACGTCCGGTACCCTTTTGTCTCCATGGCTTTATGCCGCCGCCGCGAACCTCTGTGCGAGTAAGCGCCGATTTGGTACCTTGGCGCTGATTTGCCAGATAGGTCACTACCGACTGGTGAATGAGGGGCTCGTTGTAGTCGCAGCCAAACACAGCATCGCTGAGTTCCAGCGTTCCCACTTCTGCAGCCTTTGTATTGAATACTTTAACTTGCATTTTTCTTACTCCTTGTCACCTTATTTCTTTACGGCGTTGCGAACGTAAACAATTCCGTTCTTTGCCCCGGGAACTGCGCCCTTAACGAGCAGCACCCCTCTCTCCTTGTCGACTTTTACTACCGAGAGATTCAAAACCGTCACTTGCTCTACACCGTAGTGTCCGGGGAGGTTTTTACCCGGCATAACACGCGAAGGGCTGCTGATGGGACCCATGGAACCAACTTCTCTGTGGACGGGACCCACGCCGTGAGTTTCCTTGAGCCTGTGCTGATTCCAACGCTTTATAACACCGCTGAAACCGTGACCCTTGGTGATTCCCGTGACGTCTACGAAGTCGCCCTCGACAAATGCGTCACACGTCACCTTTGCACCGACGGCAAGCGATGAGTCTTCAAGACAGAACTCGTGAAGATGCTTGACCAGCGTATTGCTTGCTTTCAGGTGTCCGAGTTGGGGCTTGTTGAGCTTCTTTTCGGAAACTTCCTCAAAGCCCAGTTGGATAGCTTCGTAACCGTCGCGTTCCTTTGTTTTTACTTGCGTAACGGTGCAGGGACCGGCTTGAATTACCGTTACCGGAACCATCGTTCCGTCGTTGAGGAATACCTGCGTCATTCCCAACTTTTTACCAATGATTGCTTTATTCATAGATAAAGTTCATCCTCCTTTTATTATCAGAGCTTGATTTTGACGTCGATACCCGCGGGCAAATCCAGCTTCGTGAGAGAGTCGACCGTTTTTGCATTGGGACTGTAGATGTCTATCAAGCGCTTGTATGTTCTTAGTTCGAATTGCTCACGCGCATCCTTATACTTGTGCGTAGCGCGCAGCACGGTCACAATCTCCTTCTCTGTGGGAAGAGGAATAGGACCGGAAACCTTACTACCCATTTTTTGTGCCGCCTCGACAATCTTTGAACATGCGAGGTCTACAAGGTTGTGGTCGTAAGACTTTAGTTTGATTCTGATTCTTTGTGTTGCCATAGTCTCTTTCTCCTTGTTTGTTTTGTTTCCGAACCGTTTCGGGCAACAACACTGCCGTGTGTTTCCTGCTGCGCCTTTTAATAAAGCAAACAAAGTTTGCCGTAAAAATATCTGCGCCAGTTTGAATTTCGAGGTCACTTAGCGCCTGATACTGCATTAAAATCGTTCGGTCACAACGCTCTCGGCGTTGCTGGGTAGGCAGCAAGTTTTCTGTTGTCTCAGTAACCTTGCGCGTCAAGCCCCTATTACGCAGCTTGATTATTGTAACACAAAAAACAACCCCCTGTCAAACAAAAAAAGAAGACTTTTTGCATTTTTTTTGAAAAATTTTGAGAGTTTTGCAATTTATGATCAAATGCCCATAGACAACTCAAGCTGCCGTTGATGAAAGCGAAGCAAGGCGTTTTTCGTAGGGAGTACACTTATCTTTGAGACGTATACGTCGATAATTGTAAAAGTCAATGTACTCGTCCACCAGCCTCGCGGCTTCGGCAAGGGTTTGCGGACGGCGCAAGTAGATACACTCCGCCTTGAATGCGGAAAAGAAGCTTTCGGCGGGGGCATTATCCAAAGGCGTGGATTTGCGCGACATACTGGGGCGCAATCCGCAGCGCTTGAGCAGATTGCAATAGCTTTGCGTTGTATATTGAAAGCCCTGATCGGAATGAAGCACGGCTCTTGAATCGGGAAAATTGCGAACGGCATTTTTGACGGTATCAAACACAAGACGCAGATCCTGCGTGACGGAATACTTGTAACCCACGACAAAGCCGTCATAAACATCCTTGATTATGGATAGAAACAACGTGCCTTCGGGAGTCAGCACATAGGAAATATCCGTCGTCCACTTTTGGTTGGCGGCAGTAGCGGAAAAATCCTGTTTGTACACGTTGTCATACTTACGCAGAGAATACTTGCTGCGGGCATAGGCAAAGCGTCGTCGGATATGCGACAGCAGCTTGTACTTACGCATAACACGCAGCACCGCTTTGTTGTTGACAACCGATCCCGTCTCCCGCAGAATAGCCAATTTGACGCGACGATATCCGTAGACATAATTGCAGCGCTGCTGTATGTCGAGGATTTGGCGACGCAGCTGTTCGTCCCGATCCTTTCGGCGGTGTAAATAGCCGTAGTAACCGCTGACGCTTACGCCCATTGTTTTACACATCGAAGAAACCGCATACGAGTTGCTAAAAAAAGCTATAGTGGCAAACACTATCTTCTTTTGGCTTCTTCTTCCATTAGCAACTCGTTGAATTTTTTTAACAGCGCCACCTCCATTTCCAGACGTTTGATTTTTTCCGACGGGTCGGAATAATTCTTTTTGGGGCGACCGCGCACCTTTCCCGTTTGCTGTACAGGCACACCATACTGCTTGTACCATTTACACCAGTTGAGTATTTGAGTGTCGTTTATGCCAAACTCTCCTTCCAACTGTGAAAGCGACCAACTTTTGTTGAGGTGAAGATCCACCACTGTCATGCGAAAATCCTTGTCGTAGTGACGCATACCAACTTTTCCTGCCATATAAACCTCCTTAGTAAAAACGTCGCGGACACAAAATTAGTTTTTAACAAGCGCCGCATTTGTGTTGTTAGCGTCTATTTTACACTGTTTTCGTTTTTTTGTGGCATAATTGGCGCAATTTTAGTCAATTATAGCCTACCATTTTTATTTTTTCTCCGCAAAATGGTTTCACTGCATATTGATTTGCATCCGAAAAAACGGGTGAAAAACAAAAAGGGGTAGACCGCAACAACAGCTTGCTATCGGGCTTTGACAACCCGGTGCAGATAAATCTAAAAAAATCTTTTATGGAGGAAAAACAATGAAAAAAGCAAAATCACTGGTTGCATTGCTCATTGCCGTTTTGATGGCTTTTACGTTGGCGCTTACAGCATGCCAACACAGCCACACTTTTGCGGAAGAATGGTCGAGCGATGAAACTAATCACTGGCACGCAGCTACCTGCGAGCACACGAGTGAAGTTGCCGACAAAGCTGCCCACACATGGGGCGACGACGGCAAATGCACCGTTTGCGGCAGAGAGAAGAGTCAAGGCGGAACAGTGACCACAAACAAACCGTTTTTGGAACTTGACGATTACAAATCGTATATAATCGATGAACTCGAAAATTTGAAAGATCGGGTGGAAGGTCTTGATTCCGCTACAACAGCAAATGTAACGGCCGCATATGACGCCGGTGTCGTTGCAATCAATGCAGGGACGAACACCCAATCCGTTTTGAAAGCATTTAACGACGCAAAAGCCGCTATTGCAAGTGCTATACCTTTGGCAAATGGAATTTACGACTACACCAAGTTGACAACCGCTCAAAAAACCGATATTCTCGGTTTACTGGAAGGCTACGGTGTCAACACCGGTATCACGGGCATGACCCTGTACGAAAACGGCGGCCTCGTGATGTATAATCCCCGTATCACACTCGGTACGGAGAACTACATTCCCGGCTACGGCTTCGGTACACTTGCTGAAGGTAGCATCACGTCTGACTTAGATACAGAATCCAACGCGGCTTGGAAGAAATACTATCACACTTACAACTCGCAAGATCCCGGTACGGCGAACTATTGGGATGCCAATGACAGTGAAATATCTTCTTTTTACGGCTACATTGGAGCCGGTTTCTACACGACTTTTATGAACGCAACTAAAGATGGTTACGATTGGGTTCCTGAACTTGCCATTGATGCGGAAATGACTCCTGCCGACGAAGGCGGCAACGGCGTCACGTCCAGAAGTTGGACATTCAGAGTTCGCAAAGACGTCAAATATAATACGTTGGGCAAACATTCTGAATTCAATGATCGTGTTATTGAGATGGAAGACTACCTCACACCGTTCAAGGCATTGCTTAACGGCGCCAACGGATTGTTCCGCGGCGAAGAGATGGCAAACTCCACCGGCGCTGGCACCATTGCGGGAGCAAAAGCTTACTTTGAGGCTACAAAAGGTGGTCCTACTGGTGTAAACGAAACTGCGGACTTCTCCAAAGTTGGACTCAAAATTGAGGATAAAGACGGCGAATGGTGGTTTACGGTTACCTATACCGAAGCTTGCACGGCATTCTATGCGCGCTACTACATCAGTAGTGGCATGTACATGCCTCTTCCCAAGTCATTCCTTGATACTGTAACGATAGACAACTACCTTGGTTTCAACAGTGACAAGACGGAAACTCCCGTAGATAATAGTTTGTCTTTGGGAGCTTACACACTTGAACGTTGGGATGCAAGTAGTCAAGTTGTTTATAAGAAGAATCCCAACTATGTATATGCAAATACAAAGTACAGCATCCCTGGTATTCACATCAATATTTTGGAAGCTGCAAAGACTGACGAGGAAGCGGGATTTAAAGAATTCCTTGCGAACAAAATAGACCAAACAGGTATTCCACAAACAAAACTTGCGGAATATGCAAATGACCCGCGCACGAGACACACTACCGGCGATACAACGTTGAAACTTAACTTTAACGCACTCGATCAGGATACTTGGGAAGAGTTGTTCGGCGAAAACGGAACCGTCACTCAAACTCCTGCTGCCGACACTTGGCAATGCGAACCGGCTTTGAATAACTCGCATTTCCGCAGCGCGTTGTCTTATGCTATTGACAGAAACACATTTGCAGCAATAAAGGGAGCTGTATCCTCTGTTAGTTATCTGTCCAGCGCATACATGTCCGACCCAGAGAATAACATTGCTTACAACTTGACCGAAGCTCATGAAAAAGCAATTGCTGGACTACTTGACGGTACAGACAGCGGAGGATATTCGTTGGAACTTGCAAGAGACTATTTCCGTATGGCTCTTGATGAATTAGAAGCAAGCGGAGCCTACACTCGTGGCACAAGAGAGAACCCCACAGTAATCAATATTGAAATCGCTTGGTGGACGACTGCCATGGAAACAACATATCACCAATATATCAAACAATATTGGGAAGACGCGTTCAATCACGACTCAGTAAGCGGCGGCTGCTACAAACTCAATGTTGAATTCTGGTGTTCGCCTACAGGTGACCCCAACGACGCTTACGACAGAATTATGGCCGGCCAATTCGACATCGGATTCGGTGCAATCGAAGGCAACACACTCGATCCGTTGAACTTTATGCAAGTTATGTCCTCCGACCCCATTATCTCCACAGGCTTTACGCTTAACTGGGGTGCCGATACATCCGATCCCGACTCCGAGTTATTGGTTTACAATGGACTGCGTTGGTCTTTCGACTCACTGTATACAGTGACTCAAACTCCTAGTCAAATTGCGAACGGCAAACTTACGGGTGAATCCTTCGTTGGTGTTGGCGACGGTAGCTTCGAGTTGGATGGAGACAACGTAACGGCTGTTTTGACAATTGAGAAACAACCCGATGTCAAACTTGAAGATGTAGACTTTATCCTGTTCGGTTACAAAGTTGCTGATAACGAAAACGGCTACGAGTACACCGAGTTCAGCGTCAAAGAGTTTATCCAAGGACAACCCGTTGTTAGCACAGACGGAACATTAGTTACCTATACGTTGAGTATACCTTTGGAACAGTTTGTACAATTCAACTATGCTCCATATCTGAAAAACGTCGGTATCGACCTCTACGCATCCTTCTCCATTGAAGGCAAACTCGATCCCACATATTTGAGCATTGTAGATAGCTGGTACGTTGGCTTTGCATTTGGTTCTGTTTCCTACGAAACAGAAGAAACAACACAAGACGTTGTAGCTACTTTCAAAGCGATCGGGCTTGCTGGAAGTACTCTCACTGCCGCAAATGCCAAATTGGTTGGTTATTCCAAAGAAGGAGATGGAAATCCCACAAAATTGTCTGCCGATGCAACTGTCACGGTTTCTGGACCAGATGATAACGGTATCTATACCATCAAAGTAAAAATTGCCAAGAGTGACTACTCCAAGCTGTTCGGCGGTACGGTTGGCAAAGTTGACTACTCCACAGCACAGGGTTTCACGGTAGAGCTTACTATAGCTACCGGTTGGACGGTAACATTCAGCTCAGCACACGTTTTTGTGTCCGACACTGCTGCTGAATAATCAGTTGAGATTTGTTAAATGCTGTCGGTTTGACTATGAGCCAATCCGACAGCGGGTGACAACCGCTATTAGTAACAAAAGGCTTAACCCAAAAAATTAAGCCTTTTCGTCACTATTAGTAATTTTAGTGTAACGAAGCTTTTGTATTTTCGAGTACAAAAACTTAGTTACATTTACAAGGAGCTACTATGTGGAAATACATTCTCAAAAGAATAGGGTTAGCACTGATAACTGCCTTTATTATTCTTTCTCTGACATTCATATTAATTAAAATGCTTCCGCCTCAAAGAATGTTGACGGGAAAACTTGGAACACGTACGGCATTCTATGAAAATGAAGTACGTCTTGGCTATCTATATTCTTCTACTGAAAAATTGACAGATGACTACGTTGATAAGCTAACTTATGAGGATGGAAGCACAACGTACTATTACAAAACGCCGGTTTTACAACAATATTTTTCTTGGATCAGAAACATTGTTACCCGTTGGGATTGGGGATCTTCCGAAGTAATAATGCCCAATGTGGATGCAACCGTAATTATAGGTGAGAGACTGTTGACCTCAATGAAGATAAACATTTTCTCAGTTATTTTTTCGGTACCAATCGGCATCGCCTTGGGAATTTGGGCGGCTCTCAAAAAGGGCAAAATGACGGATACGATAATTTCAACGGCGGTAATGATACTCATTTCTTTGCCGGGATTTGTTTTGATTACTTTCCTCATGCTTCTCTTGTGCTACAACAATACCGTATTGCCTACACAATGGCCAAATCCAACGGATCCGACGAGTAAAAAAATACTTGGTTACATATTACCTGTGTTTTGTCTATCGCTTGGATCTATTTGCGGCTATTGTCGTGCAGTAAGAGCAGAATTGTGCGAGGTGATGGAGAGCGAATACCTGTTGCTTGCGCGCACCAAAGGACTGACGCGCGGACAGGCAATTATTCGTCATGCATTACGTAACGCAATGGTTCCTATTTTCCCATCGGTTTTGGCAGAATTCATAGGTATACTTGGTGGTTCAATGATTTTGGAGCAATTGTACGGTATACCGGGCATCGGTCAATTATTTGTGCGATCAATGAACTCGCAGGACTATAATGTATTATTTGTGGATATGGCAATATTTACTACATTAGGATTACTTGCGGGAGTATTGTTGGACATGTCCTACGGCATCATTGACCCGAGAATACGTATGGGGGCGAGATAATATGAACAAACAACAATTTGAACAATACAACAGCATACCTGATTCAAAATTTGTCTTCGCTCACGAAGAAGGCAATTTGCACGACAAAAAGCTTGATACTAAAGCGGTCAGTTTCGCGCGCGATTCTTTCCGTCGTTTTTGCAAAAACAAATCATCTGTTGTTGCGGCAATAATATTGGGCATAATTATTCTTTTTGCGATTTTTGCGCCAATGTTTTCTACTCATGATATTAATTCTGTCAGCCCAAAAGAAGTTTTTTTGGAGCCAAAACTGTTTGAAACTGGCACGGGATTTTGGGACGGTACACGCAAGTATAAGCACATAGTATATGACACTATTAACGAAACCCCTGCTAATTTTTACAAAGGAGCTGTACTTAACCTCACATTAGATGAAGAACCAACATTAATCGATCAGGCGCTTTCTTATGGTCGTGGCGGTTATGTTATGTTCGAAAATCAAGATAAAAGTGGTATTGAACCCGCAACGCTTTCGTCTGACAGTTTCACTGTAACAGATAAAGGACACTACAAGGCCAGTGTTCAATTTGGCAATCAAACAAATATCTACAATGAAAATATAGGCGAATATCGCATCCTGCTTAATGTCAATAATGAACAAGTTACGTTAAAAGATTGGTCAAAGGATTATTCTTCTTGTGAATTTGATTTATCCAACACCTTGCAAACTCTGGGTTTAGAATCAGCAATCGTAAAACTTCAATTTGAACTAAAAGCAACCGAAGGCGCATACTCATACATACTGTTGAAAAGTTGCGTTTTCACCGCCGACGATGACGTAAAAAATACAGAAGAACTACAAATAGTGAGTTTCACAGATGCAACTCAAATGGTTTTGCTCTCTAAGGATGCGTTCGGTGTGATTCCAAAAGGATATTGGGGTGGAATAAGCAAAAATAATTTCCGTAAAGGGGTTTACGCCTCTGAGGTTTACTATTGCGACTTTGTCTTTGATACTTACGCTAATGTGTATGATGCCATTGAGGTAACTTATGCTCGTTCAGAAATAGACGAATTTATTAAAAATGGTTGGTGTAAATATGATGCGTCCATAGGACCAGAATCTTTTGAAAAATTATCTGACGAATGCCCGATTGATTTCGTAACGGGTCAAACCCTTAACACGCGTACGGGAAAACTGCAAGAATTGACAGCAATGAGTGCTCGTTATCGTCAAATGGGTTACAAAAACATGCCCAAGTTTATTTTCGGTACGGACGCTAACGGAATTGATGTATTTACTCAAATGTTCAATGGTTTACGAACGTCCCTTATTCTGGGCGTCTGCACCTTTCTGTTTTGTTTTCTATTCGGCTTGGTTTGGGGATCCACCTGTGGTTATTTCGGCGGTTGGGTAGATTTGTCTATGGAACGCTTTACGGATATTCTCGGCGGTGTGCCTTGGATAGTTGTTATGACGCTGTGTATTTTGCACTTGGGCAACAACTTCTTCACATTCTTCCTTGCTTTGTGTATGACGGGTTGGATGGGCACTGCGGGCTTGACTCGTACACAATTTTACCGTTTTAAAAATATGGAGCACGTGCTTGCAGCAAGAACCCTAGGAGCAAAAGATTGGCGACTGATTTTTAAGCACATTCTACCCAATTCCATGGGCACTATTATTACCTCATCGGTGTTGATGATTCCCAGTGTAATTTATAGTGAAGCAACGCTTGCTTACCTGAATCTCGGGTTGAAGGGTACTTCTTCTTTCGGCGTTATGTTGTCTGATAATCAACAATACATTCAATCTCACCCATATTTGATTGTGATCCCGTCCATTGTAATGGCTTTGTTGATGATCAGTTTCAACCTGTTCGGCAACGGATTGCGTGACGCGGTCAATCCCACCTTGCGTGGTTCGGAGGGCTAAGATTATGGAAAAGAAATTAGAAGTAAAGAACCTGGTCATCTCCTT
>CANRHP010000005.1 GCA_947630455.1 uncultured Clostridia bacterium | reverse complement strand
TAAACCTGCTATGCGGTGAATACAAAGCTGTGTACAGTGTAGCTTGTTTTGAGTGGAATTTTGGGAGTACTGAACGGCACGTTCCGTTGGCCTATGGTTCGTGTTCGAATGCTTTACGAAATGAATTCTGCAAAAGAAACTAAAATGCGTCGATTTTTGCAAAGGAAATCTTCTAGACTGCAATTCAGGCTTGTCGGAGATTATAGTACGGACTAAGTGGCGATTCAGTTGTGCGCGCAGTGATGTCGCACAAGTAGGACTAAGAGGAAACTGCTTCTTCGGCGACGGGAAGTTCTTACTTGGGAAAACCTACTGAACCTATGCCGTAAGGTTTATCTGACGAGTCACCACCTTTTTTTATTATATAGAGCAATGGCGTAACGCTATTGACAAAATATATTATCGGAGAATTATGAAAACAGATTCTGTGCCGCGAAGTAGCGCGAACGACGCGCAGCTTGCAAACGAACATCAAGTGTCGGCAGACCAGATTGCAGACAGAAAAAAAGATCGAGATAAACCGGAAAAGAAAAAGAAAAAACGAAATCTGTGGCCGTTGAAAGCATTTTTTATTACGCTACTGTTAGCCGCTGCTGTCAATACCGGTTCGGAATTGGCTTTGACGGACTCACAATGGTGGTTGGCTACAATTCTTACCGTTGTAATATTGTTGCTCGGCGTTGTCTTTGATATAGTCGGTACCGCTGCAACCGCATGCGATATAGGCCCCTTTCATTCAATGGCCAGTAGAAAGATACGCGGTGGAAGAATGGCGGTGCGATTGGCAATGAAACGCGATATCGTTTCTTCTGTTTGTTGCGACATTGTCGGCGATATTTGCGGCATCGTTTCAGGTGTTTGCGGCGCAGCTCTTGCAAGTGAGGCCATAGACGGATTGGCGCTTGCGACAGCGTGGAATGTGGTAATCAAGGTCGTGATCTACTCGGTAATTTCTACGCTGACCATTACGTTTAAGGCTATTGGTAAAAACTTTGCCGTCAAAAAAGCCAACGGTATTATTATGGGCGTTGCAAAAATGCTTAGCATTTTCCGCAAGGAAGGATAGTGTGCTGGAACAAATAAAAACAATACAAGATCTGAAAAAACTGAGTTTGAAACAATTGCCGCAGCTTTGCGCTGAAATAAGAGAAAAATTGATTGCCGATGTCAGTCAAAGCGGCGGGCATTTGGCAAGCAATCTCGGTGTGGTAGAGCTTACGGTTGCATTACATTATGTTTTTGACGAAGAAGACAAGATCGTTTGGGACGTAGGTCATCAAAGTTACGTTCACAAAATTCTTACCTCTCGGGGTGAGAATTTTTCTACATTAAGAAAAAAAGACGGAATCAGCGGTTTCCCCGATACTGACGAGGACGCGCGCGACAGCTTCAACACAGGGCATGCCGGGACTGCAATATCCGCCGCGTTAGGGTTGGCTAAAGCTCGGGACGCACTCAAACAAAACCACAACGTGATTGCAGTCGTCGGGGACGGCTCTATGACATGCGGAATGACATACGAAGCGCTCAACAATGTAAAAGATACGCGTATGCTCATTGTACTCAACGACAACAATATGTCTATAAGTCAAAATGTGGGTTCCGCCACTCTGAATATGTCCAAATTGCGCGTCGGTAAGTACGATCGCAACAAGGAACGACTGAAAAAATTCCTGCTCAAAGTGCCTCTGCTTGGCAAGCCGACATACAAATTCTTACGTTGGTGTAAGCGTCGTGCAAAGCTGGGATACGTACGCAACAGCTATTTTGACAACTTTGACCTCAAGTACATCGGTATTATTGACGGGAATGAGGTCAAAGATTTGGTTTATTATTTTGCCAAAATAAAAAATAACGTTATCAAACCGACATTGATGCATATCGTCACAAAAAAGGGAAAGGGATACTTGCCTGCAGAGGAAGATCCGGAAAGTTATCATGCTGTCTGTAAGGCAGGTACGCAGGACGGAATTTTGGAAAGTGCGGCGGTCGTCGGAGATACACTGTGCAGATTGTTTGAACAGAGAGAGGATCTTGCCGCAGTTTGCGCTGCTATGTCAAAGGCAACGGGACTTTGTGCATTGGAAAAAAATTTCTCTTCTCGATTGTTTGATGTGGGTATTGCGGAAGAACACGCTGTAACTTTTGCAGCAGGACTCGCAAAAGGAGGTGTTCATCCGTTTGTGGCGATATATTCATCATTTTTGCAACGCAGCTACGATCAGATTTTACATGATGTGGCATTACAAAACTTGCCTGTAACATTCCTGCTCGATAGATCCGGTTTTGTGGGAGAGGATGGAAAAACGCATCAAGGGTTGTTTGACCTGTCGTACTTGTCTCAAATACCAAACATGTCGGTGTGGACGCCTTCGACATACAAACAATTGACGGAAATGATGGAAAGCTCTTTGCTGCGAAACGGACCTGTTGCTATCAGATATGCAAAGCACCTACTGCATGATGATCGAGGCTTTGACGGCAAATGGAATACTGTCTGCGCTGTAGAAAACCCCAAATTGTGTTTACTTGCAGTTGGGGCTCGTTTGTGTGCAGTTGCCCAGCGTTTAGCAAAGCATTTTCAGAGTATTGCGGTGGTGGAAGTTACGTCGGTTAAACCCTTGGATGTTGAGCTTCTTGAGAAAATAGCGGAACGTAAGATACCCGTTTTGACATTGGAAGAAAACGTGTTGGCTGGCGGTTTCGGTCAAAGTATATTAAGATACTTTGCGGCAAACGGCGATGATGTGAAGGTCTTTTCAATGGGTGTTGACGATGTCTTTGTCAAACATGCGACAGTTGAGGAGCAAATGTCCGAGTTTGGTATGGATTTTGCTGGAATTTCTGCCCGAATTTCGGAAATTCTTTTAAACTGTTGAAAATTCTTCTTAAATATTGTATAATACAAGCACTAATAGAACAAACAATCGAAATTTTAATAGAAAAAATACTATCTCTGACATAGTATTATGAAAAATAGCGAAAACGAAACTAATCAGTACGAAAAGAGGTGAGTATGTCATCACGTAAGTCGAGACAATCTGCCATATTGAGTATCATTGCCGCGAAGGATATAGAAACTCAGGATGAGTTAGTATCAGAACTTAGGCAAGATGGTTTTGATGTTACCCAAGCTACGATTTCACGAGATATCAAAGAATTGGGTTTGATCAAAACCTTGACGTCTAATAACAGGTATAAGTATGCTACAAAACAAACAATGGATGTCAAGCTGTCGAGCAAGCTTAAAAATGTCGTAAGGGAAACTGTGATATCTGTTGTTGTGGCGGAAAATCTTGTCGTTGTAAAGACGATAGGCGACAGCGCTTCTGTTGTTTCCGGTGCGATTGAGCAGTTGGGACTTAACGAAGCGTTAGGCGTCCTTGCCGATAAAAGTACTATCCTTATTGTTTGCGCTTCTCCACACGACGCTATTTTTGTGCAACAAAAAATCAACGAACTCTTGTAAAGGGATATGTTTACCAATGCTAAAAAATTTAGTTATAAACAATATTGCGCTAATTGATAACTTGGAAATTGAATTCCGTGATGGACTGACGGTGCTTAGTGGGGAGACCGGCAGCGGCAAATCCATAATTGTAGATTCATTGGCATTTGTTCTTGGAGACCGTGCCGATAAGAGTCTTATTAAATATGGGGAGGATGCAGCTGAGGTGACGGCTCTTTTCGAAGCGGAAGAAGCCTCGCCTGTTCTTTCCAGGCTTAACGAATACGGATACGGCAGTGATACGGAAATATTGCTGTATCGCAGGATGTCCGTTGCCGGCAAGAATGAAATACGTATACAAGGGAAACCTGCAACTCTTTCTATTCTTAAGGAGATTTGCGCAGAGTTGGTGGATATATTCGGGCAGGGGCAGCATTTGGCTTTGCTCAACGAAAAAAAACAGTTGGAAGTGCTGGACAGTTTTTGCAGTCATAAAAATATTTCCGACAAAATGCAGTCAGAGTTGAAACCGCGTCTTGTCGCTATCAACAATGAACTGAAAGCTTTTGGCGGTGATGAAGCGGAGCGTGAACGCTTACTTGATATTCTTAAATATCAAATAGATGAAATTTCTGCTGCCGATGTAAGTGAAAAGGAAGAACAGGAGCTTTTGGCGGCACACAAGCGAATGGTAAACGCAGAAAAGCTTTCGCTGGCAATCGGGCAAGCTTTGGATTGTTTAAGCGGTGACAGGGGTGCAATAACACAACTTTCCCAGGCGGCAAATCAACTGCGAAATATCTCCAGTTTGGAAAACTGTGCAGACGAGTTGTCCAACAGGTTGACGTCGGCGCGTATTGAAGTGGACGATATCGCTTCCCAACTGCAGGAGATATTGATTTCAACGGAATTCAGTTCGTCAGAGGTGGATCGTATCGAGGAGCGATTGGAAAAATATCGTCAGTTAAAACGTAAGTATGGCGACAGTGTTGCGGAAGTTATCAATTTTTTGACTGCTGCTCGGCAAAAATACGACAATCTTATCAATGCTACAGAGCGAATAGAGGAACTCAATACTCAAAAAAATGCCGTTTTGCAAGAGATGTATGAGCTTGCATTACAAAAATCTTATCTGCGCAGGGAGGCTGCGCAAAAACTTTCGCATGATATAATGTGTGAACTGAACGATCTGGGCATGCAAGGAACAACATTTGAGGTACAATTCAACGAACGTCCCTCATTGGAACAATACATAAAGAATCCCGCTGCAGATGGATTTGACAAAGTGGAATTTATGATGTCGGCAAATGTAGGTGAGCCGCTTAAGCCGCTTGCAAAGGTTATTTCAGGCGGTGAGATGTCTCGTTTTATGCTTGCGGTTAAGAATATAACAGCTCTTGCCGAAAAAATACCTACAATGATATTTGACGAGATTGATGCTGGTATATCCGGAAATATGGCTCAAATGGTGGCAAACAAATTGGCTACCGTATCCGCAAACAAAAGCAGCGGCTATCAATGCATAGTAATCACGCATTTGCCGCAAATAGCAGCCATGGCCGATGTAAATCTGTATATAAGAAAGTTCGAACGAGGTGGAAGAACCTTCACCGCTGTGGATGTATTAACTGATTTCGAACAGCGCGCCGCGGAAGTATCAAGGCTTATGGGCAGTGTTGGTGAGCATGCAATAGTCAACGCCAAAGAGCTTTTGAATTGGTCGGAATCTTACAAATCAAATCGCAAGTAATAAGATGTTATATAACTTCACCCTTTATTTGGTGGAGTTTTTTATTTGGAAAAGTCTATTTCAGCTGATTATATTCTATATTCGTATATTACTCAATGGTGTATAATACCGTTTCAAATTCACAAACTACGCTTAGTTGATTTGAGGTGAATATGAAAAAATCCCTTTTGATACTATTTTCGCTTGCAATTTTGCTGCAGGTTTTACTTTTTCCCGTAAATGTAACTCGTGTTACGGCGGCAGGAACTTTTGGCGGCGATGAAGTTGGCGAATTTTTGGATGGCGTAGGAGAGCTTTTCGGCGGTCAAACAGTATCGAAAATAGACGAAGAAGTGTATCTCGGCGGTTATCCGATTGGTATTACTATAGACGGAGACGGCGTAACTGTAATTGGTCTCAATGAATTTATAGCTGAGGACGGCAAATTATGCTGTCCCGCTTTACTGGCAGGTATAGAAATAAATGACGTAATTATAGAGTTGGACGGTAGAAAAATTTACGGATCGGCAAAGCTTTCGGAAATAGCGAGTCAGTCTAAGGGTAAAGAAATGTCTGTTAAATTTCTGAGAGACGGCATAATTAAGGAAACTATTATCGTTCCGCAAAAGGATTTGACTGCGGGACAGTATCGACTGGGACTTTGGACGCGAGATTCATCCAGCGGAATAGGCACCTTGACTTATGTGCGTAAAAATCTCAATTTCGGCAGTTTGGGACACCCGATATGCGACGGAAAAGGCGCGATCATATCATGTAATAACGGCGGAGTGTTCCACTGCACGATAGATGGTATAGAAAAAGGGCAAAAAGGTGCTGCCGGCGAGTTGAAAGGGGGATTTTGCTTTGATAAACGCATAGGAAATGTGTACGCTAACAATAAATTCGGGGCATTCGGTAGTTTTAATACAATTCCGCAATTCTGCACCGAGACAATACGCGTAGCAGATATCGGTGAAGTTAAGCCGGGCAAAGCGCAAATTTATTGCACGCTAGATGACAATACTCGCAACAGTTACGAAATTGAAATAGTAAAAGTCACTCCGCAGACTACGCGCGACGACAAAGGTATGGTAATACACATAATCGATCAAAAACTACTGGAAAAAACAGGCGGAATAGTACAGGGTATGAGCGGCAGTCCGATTGTGCAAAACGGCAAGCTTGTGGGTGCAGTTACTCACGTGTTTGTCAACGACCCGACACGCGGCTACGGCATGTACGCCAAGTGGATGCTTACTAACTGACCTTGAGACGACCATGTCGTCTCATTTTTTACTTTATTTCTCTTTTTACGCATAATTTCTTTAAATATTTCATAACAAATGATATGAAAATATTGCGTAAAATTAAATTTTGGTCGGAAGACTTGTGGCAAACACTGTGTCTCAACAAGTGGAAAACTATTGTGTGCGCTTTAGTCGCCATAGTCGGTGTTATTATTGGTGGCATTTTTGTTAAAGTATTCCAATACACTTGGTGGTACAATAACCGATGCGATTATGCATATAAATTATTCGAAGGCGGGTTTGGACTGTTTTTTTCTTTTCTGATTTGGACTGCAGT
Source organism: uncultured Clostridia bacterium (assembly GCA_947630455.1). Classification (GTDB taxonomy): domain Bacteria; phylum Bacillota; class Clostridia; order Christensenellales; family CAG-314; genus Fimimonas. Next base: position 67,568 of record CANRHP010000005.1, on the reverse strand, counting down.
TTTTTACGGCGGCCTTCTATGCTGCAATCTAATGCCTTCGTTAAAATATGTATCCCTCGCCGTGTTGTTTTTCGCTTGCTTTTATTGTGGGGCAAACACGGCGGCGGCTATTATTTGCTGGTCGGTGTGGGGTGTGCTTTTTACCGTACTGGTAACCTTAGTGGAAGTTGTCGGATATTTTTTGGCTTGTTTAGTCAACTGTTGCGAAATTTCTGCTTGCCGTAGTATCAGAGAGGCTTTTTGCGACACAAAGCCGGCATTGAAAATTCTAATAGCTGCGTTTGTTGCTAAAATAATCGTTTTTTTTATCATATTGCAGTTACTAACTGCAATTATTTGATTGATTAAAAGCAAAATTTTTGTTATAATAATTTACAGAAGGAGAAAATTTATCATGAGAGCATTCATTTTAGTAATCGACGGCTTTGGCATTGGCGCTATGCCCGATTGCAAAAAATTTAACGATTTCGGTGCAAATACGCTTAAAAATGTCCGTGCGGCATACGATCTTAATTTACCTGTTTTGTCAGATATGGGCCTTTACAATATCGACGGCACATATAATGACGACAGACAGCCGATAGGAGCCTATGCGCGGCTTGAGGAGCTTTCCAAGGGCAAGGATACTACTGTCGGACATTGGGAGATGGCAGGCGTTATTACCAATGAACCTATGCCAACATTTCCCAACGGTTTCCCACAAAACTTTATTACCAAATTGGAAAAGGAACTCGGAACCAAGGTTATTTGCAACAAACCCTACAGCGGCACGGAAGTGATAAAGGACTATGGAGAGGAACATCTCAAAACCGGATATCCGATCGTATACACCTCAGCGGACAGCGTATTGCAAATAGCTGTGCATATGAGTAAATATACAATCGACGAGCTTTATGCAATGTGTGAAAAAGCCCGTATGTTGTGCAGTGGTAAATATGCGGTAGGCAGAGTTATCGCTCGTCCTTTTACCGGTGAGTATCCTTATACGCGCACCGCTGAAAGAAAGGATTTTTCACTTAATCCTCCCGCCAAAACAATTCTTGACTTCGTAAAGGATGCACGGATGGAAAGCGTTGCTGTGGGAAAAATCGAATATATTTTCAACGGACAGGGCATCACGCGCAGTATTCACACGGAGAGTAATCTTGACGGACTCAACAGGACTATCGAGATAGCAAAGGAGCATTTTGATGGGCTTGTTTTTGTAAATTTGGTGGACACCGATATGAAATATGGACACAGACGTGATGTGTTTGGCTATGCCGAAGCTTTGGAGGAGATTGACAGTAAAGTGGGCGAGCTTCTTAAAGTTTTACATCATGATGATGTTGTGTATATCACGGGAGATCACGGATGCGACCCTACGCATAAAGAACACACCGATCATACGCGCGAGTACACGCCGTTGCTCATTTATGGCTGCGATATTGTTCCTACAAACCTCGGCACAATAAAGGGCTTCGACGTAATTTGCGACACGATCCAAGAGCAATTGGGTATCGGCAGCGGTCCCAAGTCCGTTTGGGAAAAAATTACAAGGTAGCACAAGCGCCTCGACATTGTACTGTTGAGGCACTTATTTTTTGTTCTCTTTCGTTTGAAATCTGTTTTTGTATAATAAGAAAAACATTGTTTAATGATCAGGATATAATTATCCTTATTTGATGCAGCAATTATTGCCGTCCAAACGCAGTCTGTACCGGTTGCTGCTTTTTGTCGTAATATTCATAATTCTAAATTCCATATTATCGGATTCAAAGTGAAAACATAAAATAATATTTGACAATTTTACTTCCCAAACGATTTATATCGTTTGTATAAAGTTATTTAGGAATTTATTTATACTTTTTTCACAGCGAAATAAATCATTTTGTGTAATAGACGACATCAAATAAAAATGTATGTAAAATTATATCTTTGGGAACACTTGATACAAAATACTGTTGTATGAGGAGATTACAATGAAAAAAAGCGAATTTATCGAATATGTAACGGACAAAACAGGTGAAAGCGCTGAGCAAACAGGCAAGTTCTATGAGGCTTTTTGGAAAGGAATAGAGGAACAGTTGAAAAAGGGCGATGAGGTTTGCCTGACGGGAATAGGTACTTTTCGCATAAAAAAGCGCCCTGCTCGAAAGGGTACAAATCCGCAAACGAAAAAACAAATAACCATACCCGCGAAAAAGGTCATTGTATTCAAACCGTCGCAAAGCTTTGCAGATCGTATCAACGGCTAAATTTTGCTTGCTTTTTTAGGGGCGAGTTTTTGTTAAAAACATATATGCCAAGCTTATTAAAGAGTTTTCCAAACTGATAATTCTGTTAAAAGTTATCGGTTTACTGAGGGCAAGTTTGAGCGATTTAGGTATATAAATATCTTCTTTGCAAATACTAACGGCAAACAATATAGGAGTCGTGTATGAAAAAGTTTTTTATGTTTGTGTTTGCCGTTGTGCTGCTTGTTGCAACTATTGTGCCTATAGCCGCTTGTGCGGAAACAACGGGACTGAATATTACGGCAAAGGAAGCGGTGCTTATGTCAGAGGATGGGCAAGTGCTTTTTGAGCACAATGCTACCGACAAACGTCCTATCGCCAGCATGACTAAGATCATGACCCTTCTGTGTACCTATGACGCGATTGATGCCGGTAAAATTTCACTTGGAGACGATGTGATAGCAAGTCAACGCGCAGCGTCTATGGGCGGTTCGCAGGTGTTTTTGGATGCCAATGCCACTTACAAATTGGAAAATCTGATAAAATCAATCGTAGTTTGCTCTGCCAACGACAGCTGCGTTGCCGTAGCGGAACATGTATGCGGCAGTGTTGAAGGTTTTGTAGAAACCATGAATAACAAAGCTGAACAGCTTGGTCTTGTGGCAACTCATTTTGAAAATTGCACCGGTTTGCCGGCTATCAGTCAATATTCCTGCGCAAAGGATGTGGGAATTATGCTCAGTAAGCTTATCGAGCATCCGCATTATTTTACCTGTTCAAATATTTGGATGGAAGATTTTGTTCATCCTTCCGGTCGTATCACAGGAATGACTAATACAAATAAACTTATACGTTTTTATGATGGTTGTGATGGTGGAAAGACGGGCTATACATCAGAGGCACAGCATTGTTTAGCTGCTACAGCTAAGCGCGGAGATACACGCGTTATTGCGGTTGTTGTAGGAGCTCCGGACAGTAAAACACGCTTTAAGGAAGTGAGCGAAATGTTTAACTATGCGTTTGCTAACTATGAAAGTAAGGTATACCTGGACGGAAATTCTGTGTTGGACGAAGTATCGGTACAGGGAGGAAAAAGTGAAACAGTTGGAATCAAGGCGGACGGAAAGCTTATTGCATTCGGGAAAAAAGGTAGTGTGTACGTTAAATTGAACGTAAATTTGCCCGATAATGTTAAAGCACCCATAGTAAAAGGAGATAGGTTGGGTACGGCGCAGTTGACGGATGTTGATGGTAAGGTTATTGATGAAGTCAATCTTGTCGCAAAGACAGATGTCAATGCAAAAACCTATTGGGATTATATAAGAGATATCGTTTGCGAACGTTAGCAACAATAAGAAAACAGCGGTAGAAATATCGCTGTTTTTATTTTCTTAGCTTAGAGTATATATTTTAATTATATCATATAATATTGACTTTATTGACAGAGTTTGCTACAATATCCATATGTATATTTATCGGCTATTGACCAACGGCGGACAAGAAATTACCCGCGAAGGATTGCTGAATGTCGTCGCTTTTATCCCTGCGTTGCTTATGGCGCTGATCTTGCATGAAATAGCGCACGGACTTGTCGCCTTGTGGAACGGTGATCAAACAGCAAAGATGTATGGTAGACTCAGCCTCAATCCACTGAAGCACTTCGACTGGATAGGTCTGGTGATGATGGTTTTGGTTGGGTTCGGTTGGGCAAAGCCTGTGCCAATCGATCCAAACAATTTTAAAAAACGCAAGTTGGGCTGTATAACTGTATCTATAGCCGGAGTGATTACAAATCTGTTTCTGGCGTTTTTGTTTGCAATGGGCGCCGTGCTGTTTAGCAGTATACAAGTAGTTCCCTATTCTTCAATGTACTATTTTGTATATTTTTGTTATGCTTTGTGTCTGCTTACAATGCGTCTTAATGTTAATTTTGCGCTTTTCAACATTTTGCCGTTATATCCTCTGGACGGTTACAGGCTGCTTAGCTGTTTTGTATATGAACGAAACGGTTTTATGACCTTTTTGCGTAAATACAGCTTGTATATATTGTTGGGGTTTGTTGTGCTCAACTATATTCCGTATGTAAGCAATTACTCGCCGTTAAATCTTTACATAGGTTGGCTTGGCAATAAGATAAACAATGGTTTTGAGGCATTCTGGAGGTTGATTTTCCGTGTCTGAAGAAAAACTGCAGCAGCAATATATATTCGATGAGCAAAAGCCCGAGCTTGAGCTGAAATTGACCAACTTTAACGGTCCTCTTGACTTGTTGTTAGCTCTTGTCAAAGAAAATAAAATAGAAATAAAGGACATTTTCGTTTCGCAAGTTACCGAACAGTTTTTGCATTATATGGACCAAATTTCCGATTTGGATGTCGATCAAGCCAGTGAATATATGTCAATGGCTGCGACATTGCTGGAAATTAAGTCAAGAGCATTATTGCCGATTTTGATAGAAAACGAGGATGACGAATCTCCTGAAAAAGTTTTAATCAGGCAGTTAGAGGAGTACAAATTGTTTAAGGAGATCGTAGGTGAACTGAAGGAACAGGAAAATGTCGATAGATTTTACCGTGAGCCGGATAAAAATGTCGGTAAAGAAGTTACGGTAGTGAAGGAAAATCTCAGTATTGAAGGCTTTATTGAGGCGTTCGGCAAATTTTTGATGCGGATGCAGGTAAAAAATGCCGCGGAAAACGTATCTCGCGCAATTGTGAAGGAAAGCTTTTCGGTGCCGCAAAAAATTGCTTACATTCGAGAAATTTTGCTTGTTGAAGATCGTTTTACAATGAGTCAGCTATTTGATGAAAACGCCGATAAAAATGAAATTGTAACAACATTTTTGGCGGTTTTGGAGCTGCTGAAGCTTCAAATTATTCGAGTTGTACAAAATGGTCTTTTTGAAGAGATAGTTATTGAAAAACGCCCCGACAGCGACGGCATCGAGGCGGTGATAGGAGACGATTATGAGTCTGTTGAGTAATCAAATTGAATCAGTGCTTTTTGTGTCCGGCAAAGCGATCGAAGAAAAATTTCTTAAGGAAAAGCTCGGCGCGGGCGATAAGGAGTTTTCCTCCGCCATAACAGAGCTGCTGACCAAATACAGCGGTGACAGCGGAATTCACTTACTGCAATTCAACAAAAAACTGCAGTTTGCAACAAATCCCAACTATGCAAAGGAGGTAGAGGCGGTTCTCAATCCTATAAAGGAAAAAGAACTTACTAATGCTATGTTGGAAACGTTGGCGATTATCGCTTACAAGCAGCCTGTCACGCGCATAGAGGTAGAGGAAATACGTAGTGTTGATTGTACTTATTCTGTACAGAACCTTGTGAGGCTCGGACTTGTCGAGTGTGTAGGTCGCAAAGATACGATAGGCAAACCGCTGCTCTTTGCAACTACAGACGAATTTCTTAAACGTTTTTCAATCAGCGACGTGAAGGATTTGCCTGATTATGAAACATTGCTTGATAAACTGCAACAACTGAGCTCCGATACTCATGTAGAGGTAGTGGAAAAAACGATGTTTGATAATGTAGAGGAGGTTCCCGATTTTTTGGCAGGCGAAGACGTTAAAAAAGTTGAATAACCGTTTTTCTAATATTCAAAGGCTTCTCAAATGGGGGAGCCTTTTTGTTTTGAATTGGAGTTTAACCAATAAAAAAATCAGTTTTTTTTTTCAATAAGTATGGAAAAGCAAAATTGAGTATGATATAATTCAATTATAAAGAAATGACGTGATGATGGGTAGGTACAGATCATCACGAGGAGGCGTTTATGCAACGAAAAAAAGAATGTGTCGCAATGCTGCTTGCCGGAGGACAGGGCAGCAGACTATACGCTCTTACAAACAATATCGCCAAGCCTGCAGTTGCATTTGGCGCAAAGTATCGTATAATTGATTTTCCGCTGAGCAACTGTGTTAATTCCGGTATAGATACGGTAGGCGTTTTGACACAGTATGAACCGCTTGAGCTCAATGAATACATCGGTAACGGTCAGCCATGGGATCTTGACCGCAGTTTTGGCGGAATACATATTTTGCCGCCTTATCAGGCGAAGAAAAAATCATCCTGGTACGAGGGCACGGCAAATGCAATCTATCAAAATATGAGTTTTATGAAAAAGTATAACCCCGACTATGTACTGATTCTTTCCGGCGATCATATTTACAAAATGAACTATGCAAAAATGTTGCTTGCGCATGTTGAAACGGGAGCAGCCTGCACGATTGCGGCAATAGAAGTACCGTTGGAGGAGGCTTCGCGCTTTGGGATATTAAACGTTCGTGAAGATGGATCGATTTACCAGTTTGAGGAAAAACCAAAGATTCCCAAAAGCAATCTGGCGTCCATGGGTATCTATGTGTTTTCTGCGGACAAGCTTTACAAATATCTTGAAGAGGACGAGCAAGATACTAATTCCAGTAAGGACTTTGGAAAGGATGTGTTGCCGCGTATGTTAAATGCCGGTGAAAAAATGTTTTCTTATCGCTTCGAGGGATATTGGAAGGACGTGGGAACAATCCCTGCACTTTGGGAATCCAATATGGACTTGTTGGGAGTAGATCCGGCATTTGATGTGTCCGATCCGACCTGGAAGATACACTCGCGCAACCCGCTTGCTCCGCCGGAATACATCAGTGACACGGGAGAAGTGGACAATTGTATGATAGCATTGGGCTGTGAAATAGGCGGTAAGGTTAAAAATTCGATTTTGTCAAGCAATGTAATAGTGGAAAAAGGCGCCGTAGTGGAAGACAGCGTAATTATGTCGGGTACAGTCATAAAAAGCGGTGCACAAGTTTACTATTCTGTAATAGATGAAAATGTAACTGTGGGAAATAATGTTTTTGTTGGTGAAGAAAGAAAACAAGCGCAGGGAATAACCGTATTGGGACGAAACATTACCGTTGCTGACGGCGTGCATGTTGATAGCGGTAAAATAATTGACAAGGACTACAAGGGGGACTGATGATATGGCACGTTCGGCAGTGGGTGTAGTGTTTAGCAACGTACAAGACAAAAATGTACCGGAATTATCCGCGTTGAGAGCAATCGCCTCTATTCCTTTTGCAGGCAGATATCGGCTTATCGACTTTGCTCTGAGCAATCTTGTAAATGCAGGCATCACAACGGTTGGGATCGTCACAAAAAACAACTATCAGTCATTGATTGATCATATCGGAAGCGGCAAAGAGTGGGATTTGGCACGTAAGGATGGTGGTATTATTTTATTGCCGCCCTATAGCAACGAATCAGACGCGCCTTACACCAACAGATTGGAAGCGTTAAAGGGAATTACAGGTTTTTTGCGGCACAGAAACGAGGACTATGTCGTTCTTTATGACGGCGACGGTATAGCTCGTTTGGATGTGGCGGATGTGATTCGCTTTCATGAAGAATCCCGGGCGGATATCACTATGGTCTACCATGAATCTTCGGGGACGGAATCTCACTATTTTATGACCTTGGAACCGGACGAAACAGGACGCGTAAAATCCGTGCAGATAAACCCGAAGCCGAGTGGCAAAAAGATCAACCTTTACATCAATGTGATGGTAATACAGCGTGAATATTTAATGAACATCATTCAAAATGCGGTGCAAAGCGGTTATTCGAGCTTTGGCAGGGATATTTTGTCAAAGAATGTGGGGTCTATCAAAATCTACGGTTACAAATTCGAGGGCTACTATGCGGGCATGGCGTCGCTGCCGGTCTATTTCAAAGCAAGCATGGATATGCTTGATAAAAACATAAGAGACGAGTTGTTCGGTGCAAGAGATATCTACACAAAGGTTCGTGATTCCGCGCCGTCAAAGTATATTGAAGGAGCAATAGTTAAAAATTCGCTAATTTCCGACGGCTGCACAATAGAGGGCACCGTGGAAAACAGTATCTTGTTCCGCGGAGTAAGAGTAGGCAAGGGGAGTGTTGTCCGCAACTCAGTGCTTATGCAGGAAACGACTATTGGCTCGAATGTGCGTTTGGATTGCGTGATCACCGATAAAAATGTTGTTATACGCGATAGACGGCATTTTGCGGGGTGTGAGGAATTGCCGTACTTTATTGCCAAAGGCAAAATGTTGTAAAGGAGATAGGTTAATGAAAAACAAAAAGAAAATTCTGTTTGTTGCTTCGGAAGCAACTCCGTTTATCGCAACCGGGGGACTTGCCGAGGTGGTAGGTTCACTCTCTAAAACGCTTGTACGTCGCGGCGATTACGATGTACGCGTTGTGTTGCCTCTTTATGCCGACATAAAGCCGGAGCTGCGGAGTCAGTTTACTTTTTTGGGTAATACAACGGTGCCTGTCGCTTGGCGCAATCAATATTGCGGTTTTTTTCGCTGCGAGCATGACGGAGTAACGTATTATTTCGTTGACAACGAATATTATTTCAAGCGCAAGGGGCTTTACGGTCACTTTGATGACGGAGAAAGATTTGCCTTTTTCGGTCGTAGTATAATGGAATTGCTGCCGATGGTGGACTTCTTCCCCGAAGTACTTCATTGTCACGATTGGCAGGCGGCGCTTGCGCTTATTTATCTTAAAACAATATATTGCCGTACGGAAAAATACCGCGATATAAAAACCGTTTTCACAATTCATAATATAGAATATCAGGGCAAATATTCGCTCGATAATTTGCAGTGGCTTTTTGGTATTGACGCGTATTATCAAGGATTGGTGGAATATAACGGCTGCATAAATCTTATGAAAGGTGCAATCGAATGTTGCGATCGTTTTACAACTGTTTCTCCGACATATGCGGATGAAATTAAAAATCCATATTTTGCTCACGGACTTGACGCCATTATTCGACGCAACGAAGGCAAGTTGATTGGTATACTAAACGGTATTGATTCGGATTACTACAATCCTGCCACGGATAAAGCGGTTTATGCAGTGTATGATGAGAAAAATCTCTCCCCGAAAGCAGTCTGCAAGGAACAGCTGCAGCGAATGCTGAATTTACAAGTCAGACCCAATACCCCGATAGTTGCCATGATAACGCGATTGGCAGCCCACAAAGGACTTGATCTTGTAACAGCTGTAATAGATAAAGCCTTGGAAAATGACATGCAGTTTGTTATTCTGGGCACGGGTGAGGGGCACTATGAGCATTTTTTTGCCGATTTGGCAGCACGACATCCCCAACAGGTTGCTGCAGTAATTGCATTTAACCCCGAGTTGTCCAGACAAATTTATTCCGGTGCAGATGTTTTTCTCATGCCATCGCAGAGTGAACCCTGCGGACTTGCGCAAATGATTGCGTCTCGTTACGGTACGGTAGCGCTGGTGCGTGAGACGGGTGGACTTAAAGACAGCATAAAGCCCTACGGTGCTGACGGCAACGGGTTTACCTTTGCCAATTACAACGCTAACGATATGTTATATGTGCTAAAACAAGCGTTAGAGCTATATCGCGATAAAGCTGCTTGGCACACTTTGATCCAAAAGGCAATGACAACGGATTTCAGCTGGAATGTATCCGCAGAGGGTTATAATACCTTATATAATGAATTGATATCCACGAATTAACGCAAATTTTCACTATTTGATATCTTCCGCCGAGTTAGCTTGGCGGAATTTTTTGTAATTTTAGTTTTACTACTCTCATTTTTGTGATTTTACATAATATTATTGCAGACATAGTAGTCAAAACGAAATGTTTAGTTAACTTTTTTTATGCATAAAAAAATATGTATATGTCAACAATGAAACTATGAAATATCCTAAGGAAAGGAAATATGGCAGCAACAGTGATGAAAGGGAAAGCTTATTCCCCGAACAATTTGATTTACAAAATAAAAATACAGAAATCAGTAAAAAGTAGGTTATATCGGATATGGAAGCTAACAGGGAAATCACAAGAGAAAATTACAAGGCTTATGTTTTTGAAAAAATGCCTAAAAGCTCTCACTGGAAAAATATGTTTTGGGCTTTTTGTATAGGTGGAGTTATCTGCGCAATAGGGCAGGCATTTATCTATTTATATTCGCTTTGGTTCAATATGCAGGATGCATCGGTGCTTGCTTCGGCTACATTAGTATTTCTCGCGGCAATGATGACCGGATTTGGAATTTATGATCGAATCGGACGTTTTGCGGGAGCCGGTTCGACAATTCCGATAACAGGATTTTCCAATGCAGTGGTTTCACCCGCATTGGAATTTCGTGCGGAAGGTTTTATTTACGGAGTCGGCGCCAAAATGTTTTTGGTGGCAGGGCCCGTTATTGTCAACGGAGTGACCATTTCCGTAATTATTGCATTATTGACGTTGATTTTCGGAGGTTAAGATGGACTACTATAAAAAACGAACTCTTAACTTTGCCAACTCCTATGTAATTGAGGGTTATACCGTTGCAGGACCGAAAGAAAATGACGGTCGTTACAAAGGTTTTTTCGACTTTGCGTTGGAAAGCGATATGTTTGCTCAAAATACATTTGAGCGTGCGGAACGAAAAATGTTTGAACATGCCATAGAGGGGGCAATATCCAAAGCGAATCTTGATGAAAGTGAGATAGACGCATTGATTGCAGGCGATTTGCTTAATCAGATCGTGTCGGCATCATTTGCGGCAAAAAAAACTCACAGCGGTTTTTTGGGAATTTACAATGCCTGTGCCACCTTTGTTGAAAGTCTTATTATAGGTTCAGCGATGCTCAGCAACGGATTGGAAAATGTGGTTTGTGCGGCAGGAAGCCATTTTTCCACTGCGGAGCGACAGTACCGTTATCCCTTGGAGCTTGGCGTATTACGTTCTCCTGTTACTCAGTGGACGGCAACAGGCGTCGGAGCGACGGTGCTGTCTAATAAAAGCGAATACAAAGTACCGCGTATAACAAGAGGCACGTTAGGGCGTGTTTTGGACTACGGGGTTATGGATGTAAACAATATGGGAGCGGCAATGGCGCCGTCTGCTTGCGATACCTTGGTAACCTTTTTTAAGGATACGGAAACCTCACCCGGTGATTACGACGTTATTTTTACCGGAGATTTGGGCAAGTTGGGCAGCGATATACTTTTGGATCTGACCGCACAGGAAGGCTATGATATTTCGGCACAACATCATGACTGCGGCGCGTCTCTTTATTGGGATGAACAACAAACCTATCAAGGAGGCAGCGGGGCGGCATGCTCGGCGCTTATTTTCAACAGTGTTCTGTTGGGACGCCTACGTCGTTGTGAATACAAACGTATATTGCTTGCGGGGACGGGTGCATTGATGAGTCCGACCACATCTTTTCAGGGGGACAGTATTCCCGCCATAACACATCTTGTGGAGGTTGTAGCATAATGGATGTATTTTTAATGTTTGTAAAAGCGTTCTTGGTGGGAGGAGGAATATGTCTCATCGGGCAAATAATAATAAATTATACTCACCTTACAAACGGCAAAATCCTGGTGCTTTTTTTGATTGCGGGAGCAATACTTGAAGGGTTTGGATTGTACGGTCCGCTGGTGGAGTTCGCGGGTGCGGGCGCAAGCGTGCCAATTTCCGGTTTCGGTTATGCCTTGGTAAGAGGTGCTGTGCAGGCTGCCAAACAGGACGGTGTGTACGGCGCACTGACCGGAGGACTGGCAGCTTGTGCAACAGGAGTCAGTATAGCGATAGTTTCGGGATATCTTGTGGCGGTGTTGTTTCGTCCGCGTACAAAAAAGAATTAGTAACATTTGCCGATCGACTCGAATATAATGTGAAAAAAGGTGATTTATGGCACATTATTCGGTTGTGAGCAAAAGCTTAAAACAGAAAAAACGCCGCAAACGTACAAGAAAGTTGGCAATTATTTTAACATTAACGGTTATTTTTGCCATACTTTTAGCATTGTTTTTTTATCGCAGATCTATGAATCCGATTATTTTGGATATTGCGCAAACCAAACTAAAGGCGGAAACTACGTTGGCAATAAACGATGCGGTGTCGATAGTGCTTGCCGACTACAGCGACTTTTCGCAATTTGTAAATGTGGAAAAAAACGAACAAAACGATATCGTTTTTCTCACTGCAAACAGTGTGTTGGTAAATCAGCTTGCGCGTAATACCGCTATAATTACTCAAAAAAGGATTTCCGAACTCGGTCCTTTTGAAGTAGATATTCCAATCGGAACGCTGTCCGGTATTCCGTTGTTATCGGAGTTAGGCGAGACCGTATCAGTCAAGGTATCACCTATTGGAAACGTTGGGTGCAGCTTTACGTCTACTTTTGAGACGGCGGGTATAAATCAAACCTTGCACAGAATTTATCTGAACGTTGTAAGTCGTGTGGATCTGATCTTACCTACCTCTCATACGGAGGTAGAGACAAATACTCCTATATTATTGTGTGAAAGCGTCATAATAGGTAAAGTGCCCGATACCTTTTTGCAGGGTGGGCTTTTGCTCGGTGCGGCATAATTACAGTTTAATTTAGAATGTAATATGTAAAATGAGCCTTCAAAGTAAAATAATATTTTAGCAAAATTTTACAGATAAAATTTTTGCAATTGACCATTACTAAGGCTCGTTCCAAAGGAGATACATTGATGCTGCCACTTTTAATTGTGCACAGCAATGCATTCTCTGTTCGACCGTCTCAAATAAATACTGTTATTTTTGTCGCATATAGTTAGTTGTGTATGAAAAATTTTTACATATACTTTTACATATTCCAAATGTAGGTACATTTTTTCGTTGCCCAGGATGTTGTAAGCTGCAACAGCATAAAAGTAAATTATGTTTTATCATATATCACCTTTTATTTTGCAGTTGGCTCAAAATTGTTGTCAAACGAATATTTTTTTGCTATACTAATTAAAAACAAAGACGAAGCATAAGATTTTGCGGTAATGGTAGTTTCAGCGAGCGAGGGGCGGTGTGAGCCTTGCCTATGCGCAAAAGGATATTCACTTCCGAGTTCAAACGGTGAAACAAAGTAGTCGTTTGCGGGTTGTTTCCGTTAACAAACTGAGAGGAAAGAAACTTTCTTTCAAATTTAGGTGGTACCGCGGTCTATTCGCCCTAAGCTTTGTGCTTGGGGCTTTTTTAGGAGTAAAATATGACAATAGATGAAATTAAATCAAGTTTTGACGCTCAAATTACTAAATGCGGCAATCTCACGGAATTGCAGGAGCTTAAGGTAACGTACCTCGGCAAGTCCGGTGAATTGACAGTATTGCTAAAAAGCATCAAGGATTTACCCGCTGAAGAACGTCCCGCCTTCGGTGCAAAAGTAAATGAACTGCGCAAGCAAATGGAAGATCGCATTGCAAGCAAAACGGAAGAATTGAAAAAAGCGGTATTGGAGCGGCGTTTACGGGAAGAGCGGGTAGACGTAAGCCGTACTTCCTGTCCAAGCCGAGGCGCGCTTCATCCCATTACGCTAATTGAAAATCAGATTTGCGATTTGATGGTTGCCATGGGCTTTGAGGTACTTTCCGGCCCGGAAATCGAGACGGACTACTACAATTTTCAAGCGCTGAATATACCCTACGATCATCCTGCACGTGATATGCAGGACACGTTTTATATCACAGAGAGTATATTGTTGCGTACTCAAACCTCGGCAATGCAGGTGCGTATAATGGAGCAACGTAAACCGCCGCTTAAAATCGTTTGTCCCGGAAAGGTATTTCGCTCGGACAACGACGCCTCTCATTCTCCGGTCTTTCATCAAATAGAGGGATTGGTGGTGGATAAAAATGTAACACTTTGCGATTTGAAGGGCACGTTGGAATATATAGCTTCACACCTTTTCGGTCCGCAAACCAAGGTGCGTTTTCGTCCGTCTTATTTTCCGTTTACAGAGCCAAGCGTAGAGGTCGATCTCACGTGCAGTAATTGCGGCGGTAAGGGCTGCGCACTGTGCAAAGAGACGGGCTGGATAGAGCTTTTGGGCGCCGGTATGGTTAATCCCGTAGTATTGGAAAACTGCGGTATTGATAGTAAGCGATATACCGGCTATGCATTTGGTATCGGAGTGGAACGTGCTGCGATGATAAAGTTTGGTATTCCCGATATCCGTCTTTTCTATGAAAACGATCAGCGTTTTTTAAAGCAATTCGGCAAATAGGAGTGTGCAACAATGAAATTACCGTTATCTTGGATCAAAGAATATGTCGATGTGGATGTTGATGTGCAGACACTTTGCAATAAAATGGTGGGAATAGGCTTGGAAATTGAGGATGTCACTTATCTCGGCGAACATGTTACCAATGTAAAGGTGTGTCAGATCAAAGAAATATTGCAGCATCCAAACGCAGAGAGATTGCTTTGCTGCAAAGTGGATATAGGGGGAGAAATCATTCCCATTGTTACAAACGATCACAATGTAAAAGCAGGAGACAAGGTGCCTGTCGCGTTGCATGGCGCCAACCTTGCAAACGGATTGCACATCACCAAAGGCAAAATGCGCGGCGTGGAATCGTGGGGGATGTTTTGCGGAGCGGAAGAGCTTGGCATAAACGCAGACTGGTATCCCAATGCAGATGCGGACGGTGTGTTGGTATTGCAGGAAACAGCTGTGGTGGGAGCAGACATTCGCAAAGAAGTTGGTTTGGACGACTATATTTTGGATGTGTCAGTTACCGCAAATCGTCAAGATTGCAACAGTGTGCTTGGGCTTTCGCGTGAGGTTGCCGCTGCTTTGGGCAAAATCTGCCGCGAACCCGATGTGTCTTATTGCGAGGGTAGTATTGCAACCTCGGATTTGGTAAATGTTGATGTTTTAGCCCCCGATATATGCAAAGGTTATTTTATGCAGGGTGTTACCGATGTAAAAGTTGAAAAGTCTCCTGTTTGGCTTACATCGCGTTTGGCAAAAGTGGGCTTGCATGGAATAAATAATTTGGTAGACATAACCAATTATGTATTGTTTGAAATCGGTCAACCTATGCACGCGTTCGATTATGCTGACATCGACAACCAACATATCATCGTACGCCGAGCAAATGACGGAGAAAAAATCGTTCCATTGGATGGTAAAGAGTATACGCTTTGCAGCGACGATCTCGTAATTGCAGACAACGAACGTGCGGTGGGACTTGCCGGTATAATGGGTGGCGCCAATTCGGGCATTAAATGGAATACAAATTGCGTGCTTTTCGAATCGGCAACATTTGCAAGAATGAATATCCGGCGCACGGGGCATCGTTTGGGCTTGCGTTCCGACTCGTCGGCACGATTTGAAAAGGGAATTGAAACCTACACCAATAATTTGGGCTTATCGCGAGCATTACACTTGGTAGAACAGCTTGGCTGCGGAAAAGTAACTCGCGGACGTATCTCGTTAGGTGAAGTGGCACAAAGCCGCACGGTTACATTCGATAAACGCAGAATAGCAAAGCTGCTTGGCATAAAAATACCCGACGAACAAATTTTATCTATATTTGGATTGCTCAATATAGCCGCCGACATCGACGGCAATACGGTGAAATGTATTGTTCCGCCTTATCGTGACGATATTTTCAGGGATTGCGATCTTGTAGAGGAACTGATACGCGTGTACGGATACGATAACATCCAAGGCACAATGATGGAAAAATCCCGTATCACATGCGGAGGCAAAACAAAAGAGGACAAGCACGTTGACGCATTGAAAAATGTATTATGCGGATTGCGCTACAACGAATGCGTATTTTATCCGTTTGCGGGAAAGGCGCTTTTTGAAAGGGCAAGTACTGCTTCTATTGATGAAACGCAGTATATAAAAGTTATAAATCCTATCGGAGAAGAGCTTTCACTGATGACTCGCAGTCTTGCGCCAAATATGCTGCAATGTGCGGCGCTTAATTTGTCGCGAGGCAACACGGACTTGAGGTTGTTTGAAATGGGCAAGGTGTATCTTGCTCACGAGCTTCCTCTTGTAAATTTACCTTACGAACAGAAACGTTTGTCCGTTTGTGCCACAAATGTGGGTTTCGATATGTTTCGTAGTGATATTTTGCAGGTCGTGCGTTGTATTAGCGACGGAAAACTTCATATCGCACGTTCCGATTGCGATATTCTCCATCCGGGGATTGCTGCGGAAATTCTTTTGAACGGGGTTGACGTAGGACATTTCGGTAAAATTCATCCGCAAATCGCTGCAAACTTCGATATCGAAGTAGACTGTATGTATGCGGAAATTTATTTGGATAAATTATTTGAACAAGCACGTGTCGATTTCAAATACAGCCCGATAGCAAAATTTCCGTCGGTCAGTCGCGACTTTGCATTTCTATGTGATGAGGATATTGACGCTCAGAGCATATTGGATGAATTTATAAATTTACCGCTTGTGGAAAGTGCCGATCTGTTTGATATATATCGTGGAGAAAAACTCGGCTATGCTAAAAAAAGCTTGGCTATAACAGTTGTATTTCGCGATAAAAACAAAACGCTTCAGGATTCGGACATAGAAAAACAGTGCAGCAAGGCATTAAAAGCCATTAAAGAAAAATATAGAGCTACGCTTCGCGAACAATAATTTAGTGGGAGAAAACGGTGACGGAAACTGTACCAATAAGGGAAATACTGGCTCCTGCCGGCAGCGTTGAGCAGCTTGTTGCAGCCGTAAATAACGGCTGCGATTCGGTATATCTTGGTTTGGACAGCTTCAATGCTCGAATGAAAGCACCGAATTTTACAAGAAACAATTTTCAATACTGGTTGGATTACTGTCATTTGTTGAACGTGAAGGTATATGTAACAATAAACACCTCATTGAAAAATGACGAATTTGCCCAAGCTGTGGATTTACTCAAATTTATTTATCAATGCGGCGCAGACGGTGTGATTGTGACGGATTTGGCGCTTATGCGCATAGCCGCACGATTCGGCAGCGATAACTTCGAAATTGTTGCAAGTACGCAGCTTAATATCCACGACAAGAGCGGCGCAGAGTTTGCTAAAAACTGCGGAGCTACAACCGTTGTTTGCGCAAGAGAGTGCTCGCTGGAAGAAATTCGGGAAATTGCTCAAACAGGAGTTAAGGTTGAGTGTTTCATTCATGGAGCGACATGTGTTTGTCAGTCCGGTCAGTGTTTGTTTTCTTCCTTAGTCGGAGGAAACAGCGGCAATCGAGGCTTGTGCGCGCAACCTTGCAGGAAATTGTACTCGGCAGATGGAGGGAAAAATTTCAGCTATTTGCTGTCGGCAAGAGATTTGTGCGGTTTGGACATCGCCGAGGATTTGTGCAAAGCAGGCGTTTCTACATATAAAATAGAGGGGCGCAACCGTCGTGCGGAATATGCGGGAATAACTTCGCGCATATACAGCAAACTATTTGACAATAATTTCGAACAGGATTCAAACGCGCGAAAACAACTTTCGGAAATATACAACCGCGATATGTCTGCATTGCAATATTTGCGTGGAGGAAACAGTGATATAATTTCTCCACTTTGCCAAAATCATGCAGGCGTTGAGGTTGGAAAAGTATATAAAAACCAAATCGAAACAAAAAATTATATTACAAAAGGCGACGGTTTTAAGGTGTTTGAAAAGGAACGCGAGGTGTGCGGTGCAATTGCGTTGGAAAGCGGGATTGGACTGATACGGGCGAAATTCAGCGGTCGCGTCAAAGATGGAATGGTGGTTAACCGTACTACGCCGGTTGAACTTTGCCATGAGATTCTCGCAAAACGCAGATCGTTACCGGTAAAACTGAAATTTATAGCACATTCTAACGAGCTTGTCGAAATTACTGCAAGCTGTAACATGACCACTGTTGTTATGCAATCGGATTTTGTTGTCCAGGCTGCTGAAACAAAGCCAACAACATTCAATGAAATTATTGAACAACTTCAAAAAACCGGGGATTCGTCGTATACTATTTCAGACATAGAATTGGATATTGGTAATATATTTCTCGCAAAATCGCAAATCAACGCATTGCGTCGCAATATTTTGAAAAAAATGACTGAGGCTTTGTTGCTGAAATACGAGAATCGTCGGCTTTCCCGCAATAGTGCAGAGGCGGACGCAAAATTTCTGTTTTCCAAACCAAAGCAGCTTGCAAACAAATTGCAAATTGCCGTGATCTGCTATACCGAAGAACAGTTGTGTGCAGCCAAAAAGTATACCGATTTGCTTATTTTTAAGCCTGACGATTTGGATAGTACAGCATTTGAACTTGCAAAGAAATACACTGCGTTTCTTGATATACCCTCCTTTGCAGAAAATGACATTTTTGAAGAAATAAAGAAAACACGTACGCGGATTGTTTGTCACAATATCGGTCAAGTGGAGTGGGCAAGACAGCTTAACTTGGATTATATTGCAGGAAGCGGATTGAATATTTTTAATGATTTTATGGCAGAGGAGTTTAGCGACGCAGTAACCTTTGTATATTCTCAGGAGTTGACCTTGACGGAAATTTCTCGTTTTGCAAACCGCAGCGGATTGATTTTCGTAGATGGGCAGTTTGTTCTGATGAAGCTTGTGCATTGTCCCTACAAGGTCGCAACCGGTTGCACGTGTTCCTCTTGCTGCGCAAGTATACCGCTTTGCTATACGGATGAACAGGGAAATGAATTTAAAATACTCAGGCGCAGATCGAAGCGCTGCAGTTTTGAACTTATAAACGGCAAAAAATTGTCTGTAGTTGCGCGTATTGTACAAGCCGGCGGTTACCTTATGGATTTTAATGAATCTGTTGTTAGACACTACAAGCTTCTCAATGAAGGAATGAACGACGGTTACTTGGAAACAGAGCCATACACCAAGGGAAGATTGGTCGATAAGGTAAATTAGTAGTAAATAAATTAGGAATATATGATAAAAAATAAAACATTAAATAAACTTCAGTTTTTTGATATACTCGATTCCGTTGCATCGTTTTGCGTAAGCAGCATTGCGCAACAAAAGGTGCGTTCTCTTTTGCCGGCTGCTAATTTTGAGGATGCGCAAAGGTTGTTGGAGGAAACCAATCAGGGATATAAGCTGTTTCAGTTTGAAACATCCTTTGACTTGTCGGTAGACGACGTATCGGAAACATGCGCGTTGGCAAGGGTGGGATCATGTCTTTCGATGAAGCAATTACTGCAAATCATGCGGGCATTGCGAACGGCTCGATATTTACAGGCGGCTTTGTTTGTGGATTACGGCATAGATATTTCTTTACTGCAAGCTAAGGCTTTTGCTCTATACAACGATAAACAGCTGGAAGACGACATTGATTTTGCAATTATTTCCGACGAAGAAATGAATGACAAAGCTTCCGACGATTTGTATGCGATTCGCAAAAGAATCAAGGCAATCAATGCCGATATCAAACAAAAGCTGCAAAGCTACACAAAAAACAGTGAAATTTCCAAATACTTGCAGGATTCGATCGTAACAATGCGCGGTGATCGCTATGTCATTCCTGTAAAACAGGAGTACAAGGGCTACGTGTCCGGAATTGTTCACGATCAGTCTTCTACCGGCGCGACGCTTTTTATCGAGCCGATGGCGATTGTACAGCTTAACAATGCGTTGCGTGAGGCATTGTTGGATGAAAAAGCGGAAGTACAGCGCATCCTGCAGGCTTTTACAGACAGAATATCTCCCATTGCCGAAAAAATTGCCCTTTCTGTAGATACCGTCAGTGATATTGACGTAATATTTAGTAAAGTCAAATATGCGTTGGAAAATAGGTGCACACTGCCAAAGTTGAACAATAACGGAAAAATAGAAGTTCAAAAAGCGCGTCATCCGTTACTGGACAAAAAAACTGTCGTGCCGATTTCTATAAAGCTGGGGGAAGATTACGATATTATCGTGATCACGGGACCGAATACTGGCGGCAAAACCGTAACGCTAAAAACGGTTGGATTGCTGTGTGCTATGGCTATGACCGGGCTGTTTGTGCCATGTCAGGAAGAAAGTGAGCTTTCCTATTTTGACAATGTGCTATGCGATATAGGTGATGAACAAAGTATAGAGCAGAATCTGTCTACTTTTTCGGGGCATATATCCAATATAAGAGATATATTGAATGTCTGCGGTAAAGGTGATCTTGTGCTTATTGACGAGGTGGGTGCGGGAACCGAACCTAATGAAGGCGCGGCTCTTGCGCTTGCCATTACCGATTTCCTTCGCAAGAGTGGAGCAAAGTGCGTAATTACGACGCATTATGGAGCTTTAAAAGAGTATTCGCTTACTACTGAACGTGTTGAGAACGCCTCTATGGAATTTGATTTACAAACCTTGGCTCCCACATACAGATTGATAATGGGCGTACCGGGCAGCTCAAATGCTATTGCAATAGCCTCAAAGCTTGGGTTGAGAAATGATGTAATAGAATTTGCTCGCGCGAATGTTTCCGACGAAAAGCTTGCTTTTGAAAGAGTGCTGCAAAATGCAGACGAAATACGCAAGGAATACGAAGCAAAATTGGAATCCTTGGAGGAAGAATATAAACAACTCCAAGCTGAAAAAGAAAAAGCCGCCAAACTAAACGGCAGCTTGCAAAACGAAAGGGATAGACTTCTTGCGGGCTCGCGCGAGGAGGCAAAAAAAATCGTAGCCAAGGCAAAATCGGAGGCGTATGAATTGGTAGAGGAAATAAAATCTATCCTATCAAAGGAAGATCTTTCCGACAAAGACTTGTTTGCAGCGCGAAACACGGCAAAACGACTTAATCAAATTGACATCAAACAGGAGGACGAGGATGAGATAGTATTTACCGGCGATAAGGTCAGCTTTGAAAAGCTAAAAGTCGGAGATACGGTGTTTTCTCAAAAATTGGGCGTTCAGGCGCGTGTTGTAGAAATACGTGGTAAATCAAGAATTAAGGTGCGCTGCGGCAGTCTTACTACTGAAGTTGACGTCGACGATCTGTACGAAAGTGTATTGGAGCTCAATCAATCCAAGCGGAACGTTAGAGGGACTGCAGCCAAAACAACACTTAATACACGTCGTTTGAGCAATGAAATAAATGTGATCGGACAAACTGTTGATGAAGCGATCGTCACTGTAGATGAGTTTATAGACGCGGCGGTTGTTGCCGGACTGCATCAAATATGGGTGATTCACGGAATGGGAACCGGTCGCTTGCGTGCGGGGCTGCACGAGCATTTTCGACATCATCCGAATGTCGCAGAATTTCGACTTGGAGCTTATGGTGAGGGCGAAAGCGGTGTAACAGTAGTTACATTAAAATAGCTGTACCACAAAAAAAGCCAAAATACATATTACTATTACACGCATAGTATTGTGTTTTGTATTAAATTGGAAATTTGAGGGAAAATGGATAAAATTTACTATTTCGATAATTGCGCCACGACGCGAGTAGATGATGATATCACTGAATTGTTGATGAAATATCACACAGAAAAGTACTACAATCCCTCCGCTCGAAGCACCTGCAGCTTGCAAATTGCTAACGATATTTCCTTGGCAAGGGAAAGAATTGCAAAAGCGTTGGGGGCTGCAAACGGTGAAATTATTTTTACATCCGGCGGTACCGAGGCGGATAATCTGGCGATTTTCAGCTCCGTCAAGGCAAAGCATGGAAACATTGTAGTAACGGCTTCGGAGCACTCTGCTGCGTATAATGCAGTATCCGAACTGAAAAACAGAGGCTATGACGTGCGGTTGGCAAATGTTTTATCGGATGGACATATTGATGTCGATGATTTTGTTTCGAGAGTTGATGATGAAACGCTGCTTGCTTGCTTTATGCATGTTAATAATGAAACAGGCGCAGTAAATGATATACGTCATATCAATCAGCTTGTTAAGGCAAAAAACGGCAAGACGCAAACCTTCTCCGACGGAGTGCAAGCCGTTGGAAAGATTCCGGTAAATTTACGATATCTTGGGGTTGACTTGTATTCCTTTGCCGGACATAAAATTCACTGTACTAAGGGCATAGGCGCTTTGTATGTGAAAAATGGCGTTCGTCTCACTCCGACAATTTTCGGCGGGGGACAGGAAAAAGGGATGCGATCGGGTACGGAATACGTTGGCGGTATAGTGGCTTTGGCAATTGCAGTGGAAAAGGCACAGTTAAACCTTGCTGTAAACACCGAAAATTTTAACAATTACAAGCAAATAGTGCGCGGTACATTGCAAAGCTTAGACGGATGGCGGGAAAATTGCACCGAAGATGTTTCCCCTGCAATAATGTCTCTCGCGTTTGCGAATATCAAGGGTGAAGTGCTTTTACACATGCTGGAAAGCTATGACATTGTAGTCGGTACAGGATCTGCTTGTAGTTCGAAAAACAAACAAAGCCGCATTGCTCAAGCAATTGGGTTGGACCCAAAATATTCGGAAGGGATGCTTCGTATCAGCTTTTCTAAATATAATACTGCCGAAGATGTGCAGTTACTTGCTCAAAAACTCTTTCAATGCGTCGTCGCCCTACGTAAAACAATGCTCGGTTAATTATAGTATAAAATAATTTTTGCAAAAAGAGGAAATATGAAAGTAATTATCATACGCTATTCGGAAATACATTTAAAAGGCAACAATCGTGAGTTTTTCGAAAGTGCACTTGTGGCAAATATAAAAACCGTATTGAAAGAGTTCCGCTACGATTTTTCTCGCAGTAATGCCCGCTATGTCATTCGAAATTTTGACGAGATATATATAGAAGATATCGTTGATGCGGTCAAGAACGTATTTGGTGTACATTCATTGAGTATCGCCGAAGAGGTTCCGTCGGAATTGAAAGAAATTTCCGCGGCGGCGCTTGCCTTTTCGCCAACGAGCGGTACTTTTAAGGTAATAACAAACCGCGCCGACAAGCGTTTTCCGTTGTCCTCGATGCAGGTATCTGCCGAAATCGGTGGAGATATATTGGATGCGCACCCGAATCTCAAGGTGGATTTATTCAATCCCGAACATATTGTTTATATCGACATACGTGAAAACGGCAAAACGTTTGTTTTCGGCGAAACGATAAAGGCCGTCAATGGTATGCCTGTTGGCACGGCGGGCAAGGGAATTGTTATGCTCTCGGGAGGAATTGACAGTCCTGTTGCTGCATATATGATGGCAAAACGCGGAATGACGCTCAGAGCGGTGCATTTTCACAGCTTTCCGTATACAAGTATGCAAGCTCGTCAAAAAGTGTTGGATCTTGCAAAAATCATCAAAAAATATACCCTGCGCATGACTGTTGACGTTGTAAGTTTTACGGAAATACAAACCGCTATTCATGAAAATTGTCCGGAAGAATACATGATCACCATCATGAGACGTTTTATGATGCGCATTGCGGAACGCATTGCCAAACTGCACGGAGCCGGCGCTGTTGTAACGGGGGAAAGTCTTGGTCAAGTGGCAAGTCAGACGTTGGAGAGCATCACAAGCACTAATTCGGTAGCAACTATTCCCGTGTTCAGACCGCTTATAGGCTTTGATAAAGATGATATAATCGAGATATCCCGGCGTATCGGTACATTTGATACTTCTATTTTGCCCTATGAGGATTGCTGCACGATTTTTTTGCCTAAGCGCCCGGTTACTAAACCGCGACTGGAGCAAGTGCTCAGAGTAGAAAGCGTACTTGATGTGGACACTCTCGTAGACAATGCTTTGAAAAGTATTGAAACGGTTGTGATTGATTAAATTATCTTTTGTATTTAGTGGTAAGGAGCATCATTCTCAAGTAAACAAGGATTTTCAACAACCTAATTTCTGTTCGAATCTTGCGGGCATATTTTTGCATAATGAGATAATTGAGATTATTTCATCCCCAATACCAGAAATCTGTCAGGTCGGGAAAATCCGAAAGTTGTGGGCTGTCGAGATCTTCTGATTCAACTGTACAGTGTACTTTTACTTTGGGTGTGGTGTAGACAAGCTTGTTTCTAATGTACAGCTCGGCAAAAAATTCAGTATCGCTATCGATCGTTCCTTCATAAGTATTATTTTTATAGGGTATAAGCTTAGGTAATCCATCTGTGCGGCGGTACAATTGCCAAGTTCCATCCGTTTCGGGCAAATTGATCTTTATTGTATTCTTATCCGCTGAAACATCGAGTCGATAGTCATAGTGTATTTCTGTTACTTTTTCGGCGGGTTGATTTGATTTGTCAAACCAAAATTTTTCGCCGTTGTTCGAGCGTAATACCAACTGACTTTCATAAAGACTTTGTTTGTCTACATCTAATCTTACAACGGTTGCAGGCGGCACAAAAGCAGCGGGTGCGGATTGGGAATACATTTTTTCCAACAGCTTGCTTGCAAATTGGCAAGGTACTGTTGACCCGTTGATATCGTTGGTAAATTCTCCGCTATACCAAACGACGAAGGTGTTTTTTGTGGTGTATCCGGCAACCAATGCGTCGGAATTGCCGTCGGTGCTTCCGACGGTGCCGGTCTTTGCCGCTACCTGATAGTTGGAATTTTTGAGGGACTTTGCCGTGCCTGTCTCAACGGTATTTATCAGCATATCCGTCATAAGATAGTTTGCACCGGACTGAAATACTCGTTCGTTTTTTTCTTCGCGACTATATATCAAACCGCTGTCGCTATAAATCTTTTTGATAAAACTCACATCACGGCATATTCCATCGTTAGCAAGAGTGGAATAGCATTTTGCCAGTGTAAATATATCCACACCCCCGCTTGCATTGCCCAGAGCAAGCGATAAATTTTGCTCACCCTTGATGCCGAGTTTGGATAAGTATTTTTCGGAAGTGGGCAGCGTTAGTGCATTCAGTGTTTTAACAGCGGGAACATTCAGACTTTTTGCGACTGAATATTTTACAGTTGTCCAACCGTTATATCCTCCTGCGTTAGTTGGCTTGTATCCATTAAAATCCGTTTCCTCATCCAAAACAGGAGATGCCTGTGTAATTATTTTTTCATTAAGCGCAGGTGCGTATACAGCAATCGGCTTCAACGCGCTGCCCACCTGTCGTTTGGTACCCGCGCTTTCGCCCCGCGTCAAACAAGCCTCAACGCCGCCCTCATCGTTCAGGACTATTGCGGACATATCGGCAAGCCGACCGTCCTTGTTCATTGTTTTATCTTTTGATGACAGCTCGCACAAGGATTTTTGAGTATTTTGGTTGCAGTATGTTTCTATCACGAAATTGGATCTTGATAGTTGTAACGGGCTCATATTCAGGAGCGCGCACGCTTCCCGCATAACATGATACACATAATTTCTTTCATTGCGCTGACCCTGCGGTACGTATTGTATCGCTTCCGCCAATGCTGCGTTATAGGCGCCCTGGTCTATAATTTTTTGCTCGAACATAAGCTTCAAAACCGTATCTCTGCGTGCTTTGCATTTGTCGGCATTTTTATCGGGAGCATAAGTATTCGGCGCCTTTACCATGCCTGCCAATACGGCGCTTTCCGACACGGTGAGATCGGCGGCGCTTTTATTAAAATAGACATTTGCCGCCGTTTCTATGCCATAGGCGCTCCGGCCGAAATAAATAGTGTTGACATACATTTCCAGAATTTCTCGTTTGCTGTAATTTTTTTCCAGTTCCTGCGCCAGCATCATTTCATTTAACTTGCGTTTGATAGTTTTGGAATTGTCAAGATAAGTATTTTTGATTAACTGCTGACTGATAGTGGATGCGCCTTCCTTGTAACTAAAGCTTTTTAGGTTGTGCAGTATTGCTCCGACAACACGCGTCAGATCAATGCCGTTATGAGAAAAAAAACGTTTGTCCTCTACAGCTACAAACGCCATGTACGTGTACTCATGCATTGCGGATAAAGGAATTTGTTTGTAATTGTTGAGATAGAGCGGTTCGTTTAATGCGTTTCCGCTATTATCCAACACCGTCAGTGAAGTATAAACTTCGTTAAGCTTGTTTTTATCGAAATTGACAAAATCGCTTCCGTGGCGAAAGCTGTCAAGATAAATTACTCCGCTAAGTACGGAGAATACAATAATAATTGCGCTGACAATACCGAAAATTTTCCAATGCTTTCTTTTCATACACTGATATTTTTTGTTATTTATATTTTTATATTTATTTTTCTTGAAAAAATATTTAATTGATAGTAAAATGTAAGTATATGTGAAAGTATGTCGTAATGACTCTTTCGGAGGAAAAATTGAAATATTTTATACATACCTACGGATGTCAAATGAATATACACGATTCCGAAAAAATAGCGGGTATATTGGAAAGTATGGGCTATTTTTCCACTGATCAAGTAGAAGATGCGGATGTGGTTGTTTTCAACACCTGCTGTATTCGCGAGACTGCCGAACAAAAAATTTACGGTCATATCGGGGCAATCAAAAAGCTTAAACGTGCCAAGCCCGATTTAATTGCCGTAGTTTGCGGTTGTATGTCGCAGCAGGAGGGAGTCGCGGAAAAAATTCGCACCAGCTACCCATTTGTGGATATTGTGTTGGGAACAAGCAACCTCGATGCATTGCGGGACGCTATTCTGTCTGCACAAAAAAAGAAAAAAGTATTCAATGTCGAATTTTCTCGTTACCGCGAAGAGGACTTCACGCAATCCCGAACAAGTTATCCGAATGCTTGGGTAAACATCAATTACGGATGCAACAACTTTTGTACTTATTGCATTGTACCATATGTGCGCGGCAGAGAACGCAGCCGACCTCTCGATGATGTATTAGAGGAAGTGAAACAGCTTCTTGCCGATGGATACAAAGAGATCACATTGCTTGGACAAAACGTCAATTCGTATGGACATGACCTTGAGGGAAATGTGACCTTTGCAGCCCTTTTGCATAATATCGGCAGCTTACCGGGCAAATTTCGTTTGCGTTTCATGACAAGTCATCCCAAGGATCTATCACAGGAAGTAATTGATGCAATAGCGGCTCATCCAAATATCTGCAACAATATACATTTGCCGGTTCAAAGCGGAAGTACGGAAATCCTGCGCAGAATGAATCGTCGTTATACGCGTGACGACTATTTCGCGTTGATTGATAAAATACGTGCAAAATTGCCCGATGTCGGTATCACAACAGACATAATGGTGGGTTTTCCGGGAGAAACGGAAAAGGATTTTTGCGACACATTGGATTTGGTAAAGCATGTAAAATACAGCTCGGCATTTTGTTTTGTTTATTCACGTCGCAAGGGTACGCCTGCTTATTCTATGGAAGATCAAGTTCCATATGCTATCAAAAAAGATAGAATTACCCGTTTGTTGGCTTGTCAAAATGAAGTGACCAAAGAAATCAGCCAAAAAATGGTGGGGCAAAACTACGAAGTGCTGGTAGAGGGTGCCAACTTCCGTTATGAAAACACGATGTGCGGACGAACCGAAAGCGGGCGGTTGGTTAACTTTAAATGTGATGAATCAAATATCGGGCAATTTGTGACAGTAAAGATAGAGCGTGCAAGTTCGGCAACTCTTTGGGGATCTATAACGGAGGAAAAATGAACGAGAACATTTCACCTATGATGAAATCATATCTGCAAACCAAGGAGCAGTATAAGGATTGTATTTTGTTATATCGTTTAGGCGACTTTTACGAAATGTTTTTCGATGACGCTGAAAGGGCAAGCAAAATCCTGGATTTGACATTGACCGGTAAAAATTGCGGACTTCCCGAACGCGCGCCTATGTGCGGTGTTCCCTATCATGCGGTTGATAGCTACATTGCCAAGCTCATTGCCGCCGGCGAAAAGGTTGCTATTTGCGAGCAGCTTACCGAACCTAACGGTAAACAACTTGTGGAAAGGGATGTAGTGCGAGTCATAACGCCCGGCACGGTTATGGAAAGCGACATTTTGGATGGCGGTAAAAGCAATTTTATTGCTGCCGTCTACTCCGACGACAAGGTGGGGGTTGCGCTTTGCGACCTTTCTACGGGCGATGTGCTTGTGTCGGAGTTTTGCGGTACAGGGTTGATTAAGGATTTGCAAGAGTTTTTAGTCAGTTTTAAACCTGCCGAGGTGATCGCAAACAGCAACGCCAAAAAGATGTCCTCAATGCTGGAATGTGTGCGTGCCGGTTATGTGCCGGAATTCTCAGAGTATGTCGAAAGCAACTTTGAAAAACGCTTCGCTAAAGAAAAATTATTGCAGCATTACAAGGTGAGCACGTTGGACGGATTTGGTTTGCAGGGTAAGTCCGCTGCTGTTTGCGCATGCGGCGCTATGCTGCAATATCTTTCGGAAACACAAAAACGCGAATTGCCGCATCTTATGCCTATCAGATATGTGGAAAAAACCAGGTATATGTCTATAGATGTAAAAACCCGTAAAAATCTGGAGCTTACCGTCAGTTATCGTGAGGGCAAGCGCAAAGGCAGTCTTTTGTGGCTGTTAGACAAGACACAAACTAATATGGGGTCACGCTTACTTGCGGATTGGATAGACAGACCGTTGCAAAAAGCATCGCAGATCAATTTACGTTTGGACGGGGTTGAAGAGCTTTTCAGGGGATATATTTTGCGTTCTGAGCTCAGTAAACGATTGCACGAAATAAACGATATCGAGCGGCTTGTCGGAAAAATCGCATACAACAATGTGACGCCCAAGGATTGCGTAACACTAAAAGAATCTCTTGCTGTTTTGCCCGAGGTAAAAAAACTGATAGCTCGCACTCAAAGTAAGATTTTGCGCGATATCGACAACGCAATTTCGCCATTGCCGGAGGTGGTAGCGTTGCTTGACCGCGCAATCAAACCCGATGTGCCTGTCCTAATAAAAGAAAATACGGATTATATCTGCGAGGGTTACAATCCCGAATTGGATGAGCTGTACGACCTTGCCAAAAACGGCAGCGCGCGTATCTCCTCTTTGGAGGCTTACGAACGTAATCGTACCGGTATCAAAAACCTCAAGCTGGGCTACAACAAGGTGTTTGGATACTATTTTGAAATTACTTCTTCAATGTTGTCTCTTGTTCCGGAAAACTTTATCCGTAAACAGACGCTGACAAACGGCGAACGTTTTGTAAGTCCGGAGCTTAAGGAACTGGAAGAAAAAATGTTGACCGCAATGGAAAACAAGGTCAAGCTCCAAAAAAAGTTGTTTGAAGAATTACGAAATTACCTCTTGCAATACATACCCGTAATGCAGCAAACCGCAAAGGCTGTGGCTTCCCTGGATTGTCTTAATTCGCTTGCAACGGTTGCTCAGACAAATGATTACTGCAAGCCTAAAATAAATGCGACAGGAACACAGCTTCATGTTGTAGACGGTCGACATCCTATCGTGGAATGTTACATCAAACGGGACAATTTTATTGCAAACGATGTTAATCTTGATACACAAGACAATCGCACAATGATAATTACCGGACCGAACATGGCGGGCAAAAGTACTTACATGCGGCAGGTTGCGTTGATTACGCTCATGGCACATATCGGTTCTTTCGTCCCCGCAAAGAGCGCCGAGATACCAATTGTAGACAAGATATTCACGCGTGTGGGCGCAAGCGATGATATAGCCTTTAACCAAAGTACGTTTATGGTAGAAATGGTTGAAGTTGCAAACATTCTCAACAACGCAACTAAAAACAGCTTGATTATATTGGACGAAATAGGGCGCGGTACATCTACTTTTGACGGACTGTCTATCGCTTGGGCTGTTATGGAATATGTTTCACAAAAAATTTGCGCAAAAACGCTGTTTTCCACACATTATCATGAGTTGACGGACCTTGAGGGCCGCGTAGACGGCGTTAAAAACTACCGCATTACGGTCAAGGAATTAAACGGCTCTATCGTATTTTTGCATAAAATTGCACGCGGCGGAACTAATAAAAGCTTTGGTATCGAGGTTGCGTCTCTTGCGGGAGTACCTATGGATGTCTGCATACGCGCCCGGGAGATCGTGTCGTTGCTGGAAAACAGCAATGTCAGTCTCAATTTGGATGAAGTGGAGCACTTAAGCGCAGAAAGGCAGGTGACAAAAACATCGCAGGAAGTCAGCTCAATACTTCGCGATATCGACATGAACCGCATTTCGCCGATAGAGGCTTTTGATATACTCAATTCTCTTGTTAAAAAGGTAAAAGAAAATGGCTAAAATAAAATTACTTACACCGGATGTTTACAATAAAATAGCGGCGGGCGAAGTTGTTGAAAAACCTTACGGCGCCGTAAAAGAATTGGTTGAGAACAGCGTTGACGCAGGCGCTACGCGAATTGTGATTGAAGTTGTAAACGGCGGATTCGATCTTATTTCCGTAACCGACAACGGCTACGGAATACAGGAAGATGATGTTGATTTGGCTTTTGTTAAACACGCTACCAGCAAACTTTCCAGTGCGTTGCAGCTTGACGCAATTGAAACGCTGGGCTTCCGTGGAGAAGCGCTCTCAAGTATTGCTGCGGTATCGCGTGTCACTTTGACAACACGCCCGCACAATTCCGACGTTGCGGTAAAAGTAAATGTTGAAGATGGAACAATTGTTGATAAGCAGCACGTTTCCGCCAATATAGGTACCAAAATTGAAGTACGCGATCTTTTTTACAATACTCCCGCACGTAAAAAATTTTTAAAAAGTCCTGCATCTGAAAGTGCGGAAATAAATAAATTTGTTTCCAAGCTCATTTTGACAAATCCGACATTGGAAATAAGCTATATATTGGACGGCAAAACCGTTTACGAGACTAAAGGAAATGGTTTGGAAGAAGCTATTTACATTTTATATGGCTCGGAGTTTTTGGAGAACTGTATAAAAATAGATTTTGTACGTGAGGGATTGCGTATTGCCGGCTATATAGGAAGTCCCGAGTATACCAAAGCAAACAGAAACTACCAAACCTTGTCGGTCAACAACAGATTTGTTGTTGATACGGGTATCACAGCCTCTATTATGCAAGCGTATAAACCGTATCTTATGACAAAAAAGTTTCCCGTATTCGTGCTGGATCTATTTATTCATTGCGATCTTGTTGACGTCAACGTTCATCCGAAGAAAAGCGAGGTTCGTTTTGCCGATCCAAGACATGTGTGCGGAGCATTTTACTACTGTATTACTGAGGCTTTGCGTCGTTTTTCGGAAAGACGGGTTGATGAAAACTTTTCAGTTGTAACAGTGTCTCAGGAACAGCCCGTAAAAAAGTATACGCAGGAAGAGTTTCTCAGTGCATACAACAAAATGGCTTATAACGGAGAGCTGGATGTAATGAACCGTGATCAAACGGCAGCGGTGCGAGAAATGGAAAAATCCACAGAGCAAGCGGACAAAAAATCTATTGCGGAGTTGGGCGCATTTCTCGAGCGCGAATTAAGCGTAGAAAAGGCGCGTATAAATCTCGGGTTGGACGAGCCTTCAACAGTGAGACAATCCGCCGTCGTGCTGCAGCCTTCAGAAGCGCAGCCCCCTGTTATTGTTGAGGATGATGATGAGGAATTGCTTTTCAGTCGGGCAAAGATCCTTGGTGCCGCATTTAAAACTTATCTGTTGCTCGAATTGGACGACAAATTGATTTTTGTAGATCAGCATGCGGCGCATGAGCGCATACTTTTTGACAAATTTATGGCAAGCAAAACGCACGATATGCAGCCTGTTCTGATACCGTATGTGTTTTCCGTAAGCGATGATGAGGCTCAGTTTATCGAAGAAAATAGTGACAATATATTGTCGGCGGGTATTGAATTACACCAATTCGGACAAAACACATATCGAATAACGGCAGTTTCTACGCTCTTGTCCGATTTGCAAATGGAAGAGTTTGTGAGTTACCTTTTGTCGTCCGTGGGAGAATTTCAATTGGACAATAGAACTTTGATCGTTGAAAAACTCGCCAAGAAAGCCTGCAAAGCCGCTGTAAAGGCTGGGTACGCACTAAATGAATATGAAATAAAGTATATACTCAAACAGGTGTGTGACAATAAAATACTTCAATGTCCGCATGGCAGACCGATCACCGTGGTGTTTACTAAAACTCAAATTGAAAAGATGTTCAAGAGGATTGTTTAGATGCAAACACTTATAGGTATCACGGGTACAACATCGGTAGGCAAGTCTGCGGTGGCAGTACACCTCGCTAAACGTTTGCATACAGAAATCGTTTCTGCCGATTCCATGCAAATATATAAAGGCATGGATATAGGCACCGCAAAAATCTCCGTTGCTGATATGCAGGGCGTAACGCATCACATGCTGGATATTGTTTTACCTAATGAGGAGTATTCTTCTTTTTTGTACAGAGAGCAAGCGGCGGATATAATCAACAAAATTGACGGTATTCCGATAGTGGTGGGCGGTACGGGTTTTTACTTTGAAAGCCTCGTTTATCCGCCGGAATTTGGAAATGCAACATCAGATAGACGCAATGAACTGTTGGATATATATGAGCAGCATGGCATAGACGTCTTGCAAAGAATGCTAAAAAAATTAGATTCCGATGCATTTGAAAAAGTAGATATTAACAACTATAAACGTGTTATACGAGCCATAGAAATTGCCGAAGGCGGCGGCAGTATAACTAATGGAAATACAAGAAAAAATCCTCGATACAATTTAATACTGTTTGTTTTACAAAGAAATAGGCAAGAGCTATATAAACAAATTGACGCACGTGTGGATAAAATGATAAATGACGGGCTTGTCGATGAGGTACGAACGCTTGTATCTACCTACGGCGTATGCGATACTCCTGCCTTTGAAGCAATAGGATACAAAGAAATAATAAGATATCTTTCGGGCGATTGCAGTTTGACGGAGGCTATCTCACAAATTAAGCTTCATACCCGACACTACGCTAAGCGTCAAATTTCCTACTATAAACGCATGGATGTCGCAGCCTATATAGATGTAGACGGTCAAACTGTTGAAAACGTATCCGATTGTATTGTTGAAAATCTAAAAAAACATAAAAAATAGTTGATTTTAGTAGCAATTATTATTTATGTATATCAGATTTTGGTAATATAGAGAATAATATGTTAGGCATAGTAGTTTGGAGAAAAAATGAATAAAGAAATAAAAGATGCATTGCAAAATACAAAAGAAATATTTGAAAAACTTGACGAAATTGCCTTGTACAATCAGGAAAAGGTGGTAGACGCTTTTCGCAAACATAATGTGGCGCTTCGACATTTCAACGGAACAAGCGGATACGGCTCGGATGATGTAGGCAGAGACACGCTGGGGGAAATAGTAGCAGATATATTTTGCGCAGAAAAGGCGATCGTAAGTCCGTTGATAGTTTCCGGCACCGGCGCGATTTCTCACGCTCTGTTCGGCGTACTGCGTCCGGGCGACGAGGTTCTTTCCGTATCAGGGCAGCCGTATGATACGTTAAAGGATGTTGTTTACAAGCAAGGGATAGGAAGTCTGCGGGATTTTGGCGTTCATTTTGAAGCGATCGACTTAAAGAGTGGACAGTTTGATTTTGTTGAAATCGAAAAATTCGTTAAGACACACAAAGTAAAAATGGTGTACGTGCAACGTTCGAAAGGATATGCGTGGCGCCCTGCGTTGGAGATATCTCAAATCGAAGCGCTGTGCAAATTTATCAAAAGTATTTCTTCCGAAACAATTATTTTTTGTGACAATTGCTACGGCGAATTTGTAGAAAAAAAAGAACCTACTGCGGTAGGCGTAGACTTGTGCGCCGGCTCTTTTATTAAAAATATAGGCGGAGGACTTGCTCCAACCGGTGGATATATAGTAGGACGCTCGAAGCTGGTGGATTTGGTCGCGGGTCATCTGACTGCACCGTCCGTCGGAATGGAAGTGGGCAGCTACATGTCCGGTTACAGATTATTTTATCAAGGACTGTTTTTAGCCCCGCACACGGTCAACCAGGCGCTTAAAACATCAACTTTATTTTCTTACGTGCTCGCCAAACGCGGATTTGAAGTCACCCCTCAGTATGATGACCCTTGGGGAGATATTGTTTGCTCAATCAAGCTGGGTGATCCCGACAGAATGATAAAATTTTGTCAAGCAATTCAGTCTATTTCGCCCGTAGACGGCTTTGTAAAGCCCGAACCATGGCAGCAAGCCGGATACTCGGACAAAGTCATTATGGCTGCCGGGTGTTTTGTAGAGGGCGCCTCAATAGAACTAAGCTGCGACGGTCCGATTAGAGAACCTTACACGGTGTATTTGCAGGGCGGGCTTACGCTGGAACACGGAATTTTGGCATTGGAAAAGGTTCTTCAATGCCTTTGATCGAGAAAGTGAGAAGGTATAGAATATTATTTACCTTCAAAAAAGACGCGTAAAATAAATTTGACACAATTGACAAAGCGATTGGATAGAATTTCATTTGAAATTGCGCTACAATGAAATTGTACCGAGCAGACAGCATCGAAAGGAGAATTTCACAATGAAACGCATTGCTGTTGTTTTTGTTTGCATCTTGGTTGCGTTGGCAATTGCTTGCACAATTCACGTGACGATCGCATATATAAATATTTTGCATCAAGAAACTGCAAGCGCGCCAGCTTCGATTGCTTTTTTACTTATAATACCTTACGGTATAGCAGAAATAATCGTCTTAACGCTTTGGCTGATTGTGGTTCACATAGTAAAAAAGGATAAAAAGTAGGAATATGAGTTTCGGATCAAAATTGACGGAATTACGCGAAAATCGAGGCTTGTCGCAGGAAGAGCTTGCCGAAGAACTTCAAGTTTCGCGACAAACTATTTCAAATTGGGAAAACGACAAGGTGAGTGTAGATGTTGACAAAGCGGTAGAAATATGCCGATTTTTCAGTGTAGACATGAACTATCTTTTTTATGATGAAAAAGCAAATGAAAGCTGCCATGCTGTCAAATTTAACCCAGTAACAACATCTGCACACGACATAAGAAATTTATCCGACAATGATAATGTGCAACCTCGTACCTCAACGCAGCTATGGCGGTCGGCGATGATCATCAGCGCGATTTTACTTGCTGTTTTTTTGATATTTGAAATTGTTGTCGCATGCTGCGCATTTTTAGAAACGCCGACAAACGACAAGCTTGATTTTGAAGGACAGTTTGAGACAAATTCGTCAACTTCGACTTTGCATCTTTCAATAAGTTCCATTTTAATTTTAGGGATGTTGACTTTTGGTGGATTTGCGTCTTTAATTTCTCTCGTAATGCTTGTTTTTTCTATTGTGATGTATCGCAAAAATTTCAAAAAAGACCGTGAACCCGCCAAGAAACCGCTTGATACCGAAAAATAGTTAACTTACGGAAAATAATAGAAAGTTTTTTTATAGAGAAAATCTTAACGGCCTGTTAAATACGCAATCAATTAGATTTATCACCAATCAATTCATCTCAATTTATCAACAAATTACCGAGATAATAAACCTTTGTTATATTCTTCCTAGACAAAGACTCAAACTAAAAGATTTGCGTAAAAAAAAGCAAACAGTCAGAATTCAATTAAAACCCTATCAAAAACCTATTTTTTGCCTTATCTATTCGCAAAAGCTGCCTTTTGCGAATAGTTATATATGTGGTTTGGGGAGATATTTTCTTACCCATAATCAATTTTATTTCCGCAACCGCTACCATGTGAGTGAAGAACTCTTGATATTTTAATCAGAAATTCTGTTTATTTTTTGAAATCAAAAAACAATGTGAAATATAGGTTATGATAAAAAAATCCACCACTTTTCGGAAATAAATAGCCTCTCTCTCACTAACTTTAAGATAACAAGATAAAACGCATCGCAATAAACTAATTTGAAGATAAATTTATTCGCAAAATATTTGCTTTACGAATAGATAAAGTGTATAATATAGTTAATTTCTAAATCACACACTATTTCTAAATCATATATCCGGAAAGCGTTGATTTTCCGCTTGAATCGAGGATGACAACATGAGCAAGACATATTTCAACAACAGAGACGCCGAAAATTTGGAAAAATTGGACAAAATATTAGAAGAGGATCTGCCCGAATTTTGCCGAGAGTATTTTGTTGGAATTTCAGCCAATACCACACCGCTTACCAGGCTTAACTACGGATACGATATTCGCACTTTTTTTAAATATTTGGTAAGCAAAATCGGGCGTTTTAAGGGAAAATCCACTAAGGACATTACGCCTGCCGATATAGAATCGTTGTCGCCCTTTGAAATAGAAGCATATCTCAGCTATGTGGAAATTTACCGCAAGGATGGAAAAATTGTCAACAACGGCGCGCGCGGTAAAAGCAGAAAGTTGGCGGCAATACGCTCCATGATAAAATACTTTGAAAAAAAGCAGTTGATTCGTTACAATCCTACCGCATCCGTCGATACACCCAAGCTGCGCGAGAAAGAAATAATTCGTTTGGATGGCGACGAAATAGAAACAATGATGGATGTTGTAGATACAGGAGCAGGCTTGAGTGAGCGTCAACAAAAATATCAGGAGAATACGCGTATTCGCGACCTTGCAATAGTTAGCTTGCTGTTAGGAACCGGTATCCGCGTTAGCGAATTAGTCGGTATTGATATCGACGACATCAACTTTGACGACCGAAGCTTTGTTGTGCAGCGCAAAGGCGGAGCGCGCGTAATACTCTACTTCTCCGAAGAAGTTGAGGGTTATCTGTATGACTACTACTCTATACGAGTTTCCGAAAAAACTTCGAGCGAGGACGAACCTGCATTGTTTTTGTCATTGCAAAAAAAGCGTATAACTACACGTGCAGTGGAGAATATCATCAAAAAATACAGTCTTGTTGCCACTCCGCTCAAGCATATCACACCACACAAGCTGCGCTCTACATTCGGCACGCAGCTCTACCGTAATACCGGCGATATTTACGTCGTTGCGGACGTTCTTGGACATAAAGACGTCAACACGACAAAACGGCACTACGCGGCTATAACGGAGGATATTCGCAGAAATGCCAGTACAAAGGTAAGCCTCCGACACACACCAGACAACAAGGATAACTGATATGAACGTTAAATTAGAAAAAGTAGCTTTAATGTATGTGGAATTGCCCGACTCTGCTGTTGAGCAGGACCTTTACGAGTTGACAGAGCTTATACACACCGCACAAGGCGAGATACGCTTGCAATGCACGCAGAAACGCAATTCGCTCGATCCGAACACCGTTGTAGGTAAAGGGAAAATAGACGAGTTAAAGCACGCAATTGAGCTTCTTGACGACGAAATTGATGTCGTCATATTTTCCTGTCCGCTAAATGCTACTCAGCGAGCTGTTCTAACCAAACAGCTGGATTGCGATGTTATTGATAAAATAGATTTGATATTGGATATATTTGCATTGCGAGCCACCTCTGCCGAAGGTAAAAAACAGGTAGAGCTTGCTCAATTATCTTATAATCTTGCGACCAAACCCGAGGGGGATTTTTCCCGCCAAGGCGCAGGAATAGGAACACGCGGTCCTGGAGAGACGAAATTAGAAACAAACAAGCGTGCGGCACGCGAACGTATTTACCGTCTTAAACGAGAGCTGAAAGAAATAGAACAGCATCGTGATTTAACAAGAAAACAACGCACGGAAAACGGTTTGTTTACTGTGGCGCTTGTCGGTTATACCAACGCCGGCAAATCTACACTCTTCAACCGTTTGACGAGGTCGGACGTTTATGCTGACGACCGACTTTTTGCAACCCTCGATACAACCGTTAGGAAAGTAAAATTGAGCAATGGCGTGGAAATTCTCTTATGCGACACCGTCGGATTTATCAAGGAACTCCCCCACTCGCTGTTGGAAGCATTTAAGTCCACGTTAGAAGAGGCAACTCAGGCAGATCTGCTTTTGAATGTTTGTGATGTTTCGGACGAAAACGTAAAGAAACACATCGAGGTAACAGAACAAACGCTTGCCGAACTACAAACCTCGGCACCACTGATCCGCGTTTATAATAAATGTGACAAAATAATAAAAAACGAATCATTGGGGGACGCGGCAATGAATGTTTCTTCTGTTTTCATATCGGCTTTAACCGGTAAAAATTTGGATGTTCTGATGGATATGATACAGAGTTACGTTATGAATAAGTATGCCTCTTTGACGCTGAAGGTACCGCATACAGAAAGCGCTAAACTGCTTTCCGAACTAAATAAATACGGCGCTCAGTGTCAAAGCGTTGAATACACCGACGAGTGCACTTTTATCCGCGCCGTAATTGCAAAAAAATATATTTCTGTTGTGGCAAAATATATCAGCTTTTAACGCATTATTTTTTTAGAACAAAAGTTTGTTTTTGTATTGCGCGTTTTTGCGAAACATGCTACAATATCAATATGAAAAAAGGCGACATTAGATTAGAAGAAATTTATAATTATATCAAGACCTTTGTGGATGACAACGGCTTTCCTCCTTCTGTGCGCGAAATAGGCGAAAAATTTGCGATAAAATCCACTTCTACAGTACATTATTATTTGGAAAAGCTGCGCAACCGCGGACTGATTTCTCAGGATCCAAACAAAAAGCGTGCGTTTTCTATTACGCAGACACGCAGCCCGTCTAATTATATTCCACTGATAGGTAATGTCAGCGCAGGAAAAGGTATTCTTGCCGTGGAAAACATCGAAGGCGAATTTCCGATGCCCCAGGAGATATTTCACGGGAACGATTTATATATGCTGCATGTAGAAGGCGACAGCATGATTGACGCGGGAATAGCAGATGGAGATTATGTTATCGTTCATTCTCAAAACATTGTTGAAATAGGTGAGATCGCTGTCGTTTTGTGGCAGGATAAAGCCACCATAAAGCGAATCAGCGCCACTGTTCCCAATCTTGTGCTTCACCCTGAAAATAAACAAATGACCGATATTATCATAACTCCGGAAGAAAATCCGTCAATTATCGGAAAAGTTATCGGGTGTGTTAAGAAATTTTGAATATAATAAAAAACGAGTCCGCTTTCGCACATATCGGAAGCGGATTTTATATTTCTTTTAGTACACGGTACCGTTCTAATTCTTTGGCATAATCTTTATATCGAGGCAATGCGTTTGATATAAAGTTCCAAAAGTCATCATCATGCAACGGATGCGCAAAATGTGCAAACGCATGTGCAATAACGTAACGCCGCAATTTTTGCGGCAGCTGCACTATTCGATAATCAAAACAAAGTATACGCTGTGATGCAAGCGAACATTTAACCCAAAAATCATCGTTGTCGCGAAATTCGATTTTTGACGGACAAAGCGAAATGTCACTGCCGAAGTTTGCAATTTCGTTGGACACATATGCGGAAGCAATCTTTTTTAAATATGCTTTTATAGATTTCAATCGTAATTCTCTGCTTGCAAAGCTTTTTTGAGGAATATAAAGTACGTCTTCATCCAAATACGTTTTTGTTCCTGTTCCCGCGCAGATCTTGACAATATCGCCGAAAATCACAGTTTTAAAACCGTCATAGATTTCACCGAGAATACTTCCTTCACGCGACATAGATTCATTTTTGGTTTCAACATGCCGTTTCGGCAATACATCCGATTGGGCGGTGACTTCAACTGCTTTACCATCAGCCTTGTGCGTATTTATCCATTCGAAATTTTCCGTAATGATTTGACGCAATTTCTTTTCCGAAAGAAGCCAGTGCGCCACAACCTTAAGCACACCGTTTTCCATATGCATACGCACCACACGGCGATACGTTTTTGTGACCTCCACTTTCATAAATAAATTCTAATAAATTTAGACGAAAAGTTAATGGGGATTTTTATAAATTTGTTCACTAATATGTCAAATTGATTTCGAAATAACAAGTTATTATCATACTATGTCAGAAATAGTAATCTAAAATATTGACAATTATATCTATATATTTTACAATATTTGCAAAGGAGGATCACATGAGCGGGGATTTTACCTTTTTAAAAGGCAATATTGAAACCATAATATTGTGTTCGCTGTATAACGGAAACAAATACGGCTATGAGATTGCGAAAGAGATCAGGGAACGCACAAGCAACCGATATGAAATAAAACAGCCAACCCTCTACTCCTATCTGAAAAGATTGGAGGAGGACGACTTGATTGTGTCCTATTGGGGTGAAAACTCCAACGGAGGACGCAGACGTTATTACGCGTTGACAAAAGCCGGTAAAACCAATTGTGAGCAATTTATTTCCGAATGGCAATACCACAGAGAGGTACTCAACGATCTTGTTGACGGTACGGCAACCGGAGTGGAAATCACTCAAGAAGAAGCCACACCGCTATTCGGACGAAGAAGCCCAAAACGTCCGAAACGTGCCGAATTGCAAGATGAGCTTGACGAACAGGATGAAATCTCCAGACGTCTGCGTGAGCTTACGGACGCAGGTGAGAATAAAGAGTCGGAGCCTGTTGAAGACGAACCTATTTCGGAAGAGAAAGTCGATGAACCCAAGGTTATTGAACGCATTGTATATGTGGAACGTCCCGTAGAGACAAATACGGAGCCGGAACCTGTTGTCGAAACAGAAACCGAAGAGGACAGAAAGTCGCTTTTTGAGGTTAATCAGGACAATGCGGAAGACTTTATGCAAAGCTTCGAGGAACGCGCGCGGGAAGTATCTGAACGTCAACCGTCGGAAGGAGAAAACTATCAGCATGTACTGAGCAACATTATCGGCGACCAACTTGACGGTATAAGCTCTGTAAAGGCCGAGGCTGCCACCACTGCCTACTACGAAAGACACGCCGCTTTGGAAGATGTTGCGGATAGTTTGGCAAAAGAAGGTATCCGCATGCGTATATACAATCATGCCACAGCCACATACAAATCCAAAATGCTTATACCTCAAGCAAAAGTACTGTGTCAAGCGGCTTGGCTCACCTATTTGGTTGCTGTGATTTACTTCGGCGTATTTGCTTTGTCGTCCATTGCCGCGGGTGTGTGGACACCGTTTGTAATTACACTCGGACTTTTGATGCTGTTGCCTATCGGCGTTACAATTTACGCTATAGTCGATCCTACCCGTAAAAACAAACCGGTGTTCAACTTTCGTTTAACCATGATAGTGGCAACCGTAATTTGTGTGATAATCGTATTGGGTGCGGTCGGGATCAGTGCATTGTGCAATGTTGAATTTGCAAACTACGCCCAAACGTCGCGCTGCATATTTATACCGTTGGGTATCGCCATTCTCATTCCGCTTTTTGTGGGCTTTTACGAAGTGCTTTACAGAAAATATTAACATTTACCAAAGATAAACGGAAAATGTACAAAAGAAAAAAGGAGTTGTCGGAGTTGTCGCAAGACGACTCCTTATATTTTGACGTTGCGCGTTTTGCACTATTTTCGCACAAAATAAACGCACGTCAGTTAACGTGCTTTGGCAGGGGCACTATTTGTATAAATTACACAAGTCGGTTGCCGCTTGTTTTTATTCTTCACGTGGCATATTGAAATAACAAGAAAAACGCTTATAATACAAAACTCACACAAAAAATTTAGTAATTTGATGTTGTCCGATTTTTTAGGTTCATCTCAATTGCTCATTGAAAAAATTATATTACAATTCCTTGCGGACCAATCTGTCGGCGAACATTTGTTCAAATTCCTCAATAGAGCCTTACGCCAATAAGTCTTTTTGGCAAACGTAGGCTGAAACTTTTGCATAAATTTCTAAGTAGTAAAATTCACCGTAATCTATCACAGATTTGACATCTGCCACTTCCCGTGCATCGCCATATACTTGTTGTGCGGTATTTTTCTTTGCGAAATAGGTATAAAACTTACCATTTTCAAAAGCAATTTGAGTCAAGTAAGTTAGTTCTACAACCCAACCAGCAAAAGTAAGAACAGGAATGCCTGTCACCACAATCAAAAAGAGATAAGCCAACGGATCCCA
The DNA here is from genome assembly GCA_947630455.1 of uncultured Clostridia bacterium. Lineage (GTDB taxonomy): Bacteria > Bacillota > Clostridia > Christensenellales > CAG-314 > Fimimonas. The sequence goes on along the minus strand of CANRHP010000005.1, from coordinate 25,758 downwards.
AAATATTCCAAACAATATTACCGGTATGGCAAAAATCACGCTTCCTATAACAGATAGAATGATTGCGGCCTTGATATGCTTTTTTCTTACAAATGCTTTGGTTTCATTCGACAACTCACCTTTAAACGATATCATTTTCTCCTCCGATTTTAATAAGAGTGATTTATTATACCATCAGCCCCATCTTTGGGTTAAAGAAAACTCCCAAATAGATTGGGAGCTCTCCAAGCTACTGCTAATAAGAACAAATATGTTTTAACAAAAACATCTTTTTACAATCAAATATCTAACTCGCATTCAATTCTATCAATTACCGTAGATACTTTACTCCCACAATCAAAAGCTCCTATGCCATTGAGATAATCATATGATTACCCAACGCATGTATTTTATTTAACTTTTGAAATCGTAAAGAATTACAAACGAATGAGTGTCCAATCTGTATGCCAACAAAATGCAGTTGTACCAATCAATATTATCCATTTGCCCATAATAAAATTGTCCAACTTCGTCATACAATAAAAAACAATCATAATGTTTTAATTTATTTAATACCGCATAATCCACATTGTTGTCTGTATTTAAATTCAATTCATTTAACCAATTAGTGCTATTTGTAATTGCTTTTTCAAAATCCACGATCGCATCGCTTTGAAATTTACCGATGCTCTCGGAGAAATAGGTGCGGTCCATTGTAATCATCCTATCTGCTTCCGGCAGTTCATAGTTGATTCTGTATTCCAGATTATTCAATCTTGACACATCATAATCAATTTGAGAATTAAAGAAAAATCTAAAAGATCCCAATAATGCTATAAAACCAATTATGGCAATGGCAACGACTGCGCACCTTTTACTTTTTAAAATTATAGCAATAACAAATATTATTAAAGGAATTATTTCAAAAAAATACATAATGTACGAATACTGCACCCATGCCACGCTTCCCAATATAAAAGCTTCGCTAATAGCATAACTGAGTATAAAAGCAATAAAAAGTGTGCAAGCACTCATCAGAATCAACATTTTATTGATAAAAGATTTATGACTTAAAGATATTTTGCTCTTAATTGGTTCTTTCTCCAAAAAATCTTCGAAATCTTCCACTTCGGTTTTCCGTGATAAAACCACAGACGTTTGGTCGGAAAACATAATTAAAATAGCCGCACCGAATTTTTCAATTCTTGTAATATTCGACAATTGTTTGATAATTAAATGGTCGAACCCCTCTCTTTTAATACTGATACGCTCGTTGTCAACCTCTATAAACGTGCTAAAATGTGTAATTTGTCCAAAAGCTTTACACCATAATTTTTCCGAAGTTGATTTGACATTAAAAACCATAATCATTACACTTATTAATATGGCTATTGCAAAAAATAAAGAAATACACACACCATTATTAAAGTTCGTAATTGCAAACGCAATGCTTAATATTATGCTAACTATAAAGCAGTATATCAAAAAAAATAATTGCTTGATCTTTAACAAAATATTGCATCTAATGTATTGTTTTTTTCCCTCTAATAAGAGCATATCTATTACCCTCCAAAAGTGCTTGCTGTATATTATTTTAGCATGTTCATCTAATATGTGCAAGTACAAACGAAAAAAAATCGGCTCAATTGGGGCAGCATTTAGTCAACCGAGGCTGTGGTTCTGCACTATTTTCGCACAAAATAAAAGCACGTCAATTAACGTGCTTTGGCAGGGGAGACGCGATTCGAACACGCAACCGGCGGTTTTGGAGACCGCTGCTCTACCGTTGAGCCACTCCCCTAAAAATATTTACTGCAAAACGTTTGCAAGATTGGGTACTTTTCTATTATAATGTAAAGGAACTTTAATGTCAATTGAAACGGCAAAAATTGTTTGGATTTTATGAAGAAAGTTACGATTTACACTGACGGGGCATGCTCCGGAAACCCTGGAATAGGCGGTTGGGCAGCTGTGCTCACATACAACGGAGTTCAAAAGGAAATAAGCGGTTACGATAAAAGCACTACCAATAATCGTATGGAATTATTTGCTGTTATTCAGGGGCTTCGCTGTCTTAATCAGCGCTGCGACGTTGATATTTGTACCGATTCGCAGTACATTGCAGACGCATTTAACAAAGGGTGGTTGACTGCTTGGCAAAAGGCAGGATGGAAAACTGCAGGCAAAAATGAGGTCAAAAATCAAGACCTGTGGAAGGCACTTTTATATGAGGTTAATAAACATAAAACACAGTTTGTAAAAGTTAAGGGACATGCAGATGTGGAACTTAATGAACGTTGCGACGAGCTTGCACGCGGCGAGGTTGACCGCTACAAAAAAATAATAGAGGAAAACAAACCAAAATAAAAACAAATATAATTAAAGAGGGAGTAAAATTACCCCCTCTTTTTTACATTTGGCGCAAATTTGATTAAATACTATTTTTACATTATTTTGCGTAATCAATACTGCGTGTTTCGCGAATAACGTTTACTTTGATTTGACCGGGATACTCAAGCTCGCTTTCAATACGACGGGCGATATCGTTTGCCAACAATACCGTTGTTTCGTCGTTTATTTCTTCAGGTTTTACTATGATACGAATTTCCCGTCCGGCTTGCACAGCGTACGATTTTTGCACTCCTTTGAATGAGTTTGCAATTTCTTCAAGTTTTTCAAGGCGCTTGACGTAATTTTCGAGTGACTCTCTACGAGCACCGGGACGTGCACCGCTTATTGCGTCGGCCGCTGCAACTATCACGGCTTCAACAGTCATAGGCTCCACATCACCATGGTGAGATGCAATACAGTTGACAACCTCTTTGCTCTCTTTGTATTTTTTTGCAAGATCGGCGCCGATCTGCATATGAGTACCTTCCACTTCCTGATCCACCGCTTTACCAATGTCGTGAAGCAGTGCGCCGCGCTTGGCAAGAGCAACATCCAATCCCAACTCTGAAGCCATTATGCCCGCAAGATAGCTGACTTCTATTGAATGTCGCAGAACATTTTGCCCGTAGCTGGTGCGAAATTTTAGACGACCGAGTAGCTTAATCAGCTCCGGATGTAAACCGAACACTCCTGTATCAAAGGAAGCGGCTTCACCTTCGTCCTTGATGGTGATATCCATGTCGCGTTTGACCTTCTCCACCATTTCTTCAATTCGAGCGGGATGAATACGACCGTCGGAAATCAGTTTTTCAATAGTTATGCGTGCAATCTGTCTGCGAACAGGATCAAACCCCGAAAGAATAACAACTTCGGGCGTGTCGTCAATGATAAGTTCTACTCCGGTTGCATTTTCCAAAGCACGAATATTTCGCCCCTCACGTCCAATCAAACGTCCCTTCATTTCATCGTTGGGAAGGGGCACGGTAGTAACCGTCATTTCGCTGACTTGATCGCTTGAACAACGTTGAATAGCCGTGGCAATGATTTCGCGTGCTTTTTGTTCGCCGTTTTGTTTTGCCTCCGATTCTATCTTCCGGACTAATCCGGCGGCGTCCTTGCGCGCGTCTGAGACCATACCGTCAACAAGTATCTGTTTTGCCTCGTCTCTTGTAAGTCCCGCTACACGCTCCAATTCGCGTTGAATCTTTTCTTCCGATTTGTCAAGGTCCTGTGCACGAGCGCTCAGCTCGTTTTGTCTGGCAATTAGCTGCTTTTGTTGAACATCAATTTGATCGAGTTTTTGAAGAAGCATTTCCTCTTTTTTGTCAAGTGCTTCTTCTTTTTGACTCATGCGGCTTTCTTGTTTGGCAAGCTCACCGCTACGCTCTTTAAACTGACGTTCCGCCTCATTTCTTTGTCGTTGACTTTCTTCTCTTGCCTCTTTTATGGCTTCATTTTTCAATGCTTTGGCTTCTTCGCGAGCAAAATTCAAAATAGAATCGGCTTGCGCTTGAGTCGAGCCAATTTTGCGATTTCTATATCTTCTATATATGCAGATTCCCGCTGCTACACCAACGCCGACAAATACAACGGCGATGATAGGCAGAACAAACCAAACCCAAGAAGGAATAGTACTTTCGGCAAGGAAGAATTTAAGCATAGAATGCATATTTATTCCTCCTATAATTTCAATAGTGAATTGATTACATCAAACTTCACTTATAATATTTTAACCATTTTAAGCGGATATGTCAAGATATATTTTCTATAATAAATAAAAATAACTTTTCTATTGCATATTTTATAGGTAGTTATATACTAAAAACAAAAAGAATAATGCAGAAATCACTTTAGTATTTCGCAAAATGTAATTATAAAAAATACTATGTCAAAAATAGTAGCTTAAAAAGTATTTATATTATTAAAATTAAAATGTATGATTAACAAGGCTGTTCCTTTTATCAAAATAATAATTAAACCCCGACCGCAATATACGATCGAGGCTTGAAATAATAAATTAACGATATTTTTATTCTGCATCGGCTTCTGCTGCTGTCGGAAGAAGCTTTTGTTTGATAGTGTCAGAGAGTGAATCCATAATTTCCGGATGCTGCTCAAGATATGCTTTTGCATTTTCTCTTCCTTGTCCAATGCGTTCACCGTTGTAACTGAACCATGAACCACTTTTGTCAATATAACCGTTAGCCACGGCTAAATCGAGTATGCAGCCTGCATTACTGATACCTTTGCCAAAAATAATTTCAAACTCCGCCGTCTTGAAAGGAGGCGCCACTTTGTTTTTGACAACTTTTACCTTTGTCTTGTTTCCGACGATTTCGGAACCGTCTTTAACCGTATCCGTTCTGCGAACATCCAAACGTACACTCGAATAGAACTTAAGTGCTTTTCCTCCCGTTGTTGTTTCGGGATTGCCAAACATTACACCTATTTTGTCGCGCAATTGGTTGATAAATATAATACAGGTGTTTGACTTGTTTCCCACTGCTACTATTTTACGTAACGCCTGTGACATCAAACGCGCCTGAACGCCCATATGACTATCGCCCATTTCGCCTTCAAGCTCGGCACGAGGAGTAAGCGCAGCGACAGAGTCTACAACAACAAGATCAATAGCGTTGCTGCGAACGAGGTAATCAAGTATTTCCAATGCTTGTTCGCCACTGTCCGGTTGTGAAATATACAAATCGTCGAGATTGATACCTAAATTTGCCGCATACACAGGATCCAATGCTTGCTCGGCGTCAATAAACGCAGCAGTACCGCCCATTTTTTGAACCTGAGCAATGACATGCAGGGTTACCGTTGTTTTGCCTGAAGCTTCGGGACCGTAAATTTCTATTATGCGTCCACGGGGAAGTCCGCCGACACCCAACGCGATATCCAAGGGCAAACACCCTGTGGGAATAACCTCAATGTTACGCGACGCGGCATAACTACCCAGCTTCATGATCGAACCCTTTCCGAATTCCTTTTCGATTTGCATTATAGTTTGCTCAAGTGCTTTTTTCTTGTCGTCTGTCATAATATTTCTCCTTATTAAATTACTTTGTAAGCGTTTTAAAAACAAGATACAACGCCATATTAGTTGCCTGTGCACGTATAGAGTTGCGTCCGCCGGAAAAGACATTTCTATAAACGGAAACACCTTTTTCCGTTGCTACACCTATGTAACACAAGCCAACAGGTAATCCGTCATCCGCTGTAGGTCCCGCAAAACCTGTTATGGAAACGGCTACATCTGTTCCATTTTGCCGTAAACCAATTGCCATTTCTTGCGCAACCTGCTGCGAAACAACGCCATATTCGTCAATAAAATGAGGATTGAGCCCCAAACGACTGCATTTTGCAGAGACAGAATAGGTAACGACTCCCTCATATAAAACATTGCTTGCGCCCGCTACGTCCACAATTGAAGATGCGATCATACCGCCAGTAACAGATTCGGCTACAGAAAGTTTTTTATCCAAGCTATTAAGCAGATCCACGACCGTTTTCGCAAGCGTTTGATCTGACTTAGCGTAGATGAAATCTCCGAACAGCTCCTTCATTCTGCCGCTTGTCTCTTCTATTACGCTTTTGGCAGTTTTAGATGGAAAATATAATACTATTTTGGTGTCGAGATTGATTGTTTCACACTTTCGTGAAACAAATTTACCCAGCTTAGAGAGACGGTCATTTACAGTCGAATTGTTTAGTCCGAACACCTTGTATGTGAGGCAGGTAACGTTTGTTTTGTCACGGAATAAATCCTTGGAAAGGTAATTGTCAAAAGCAACCGCACATTCACGTGCATCGTCGGGGATCATATAGACATGAGTTTTTTTGTATTCTCCGTAGCATGTGCATTGACAGCCGTATGAGGAAGCATAATGATTGAAAGACTCGGGAGCAATACACAGCTTGTCCATCATGTGCTGAGGCGGCAACGGAATGTTGGATAATTTACAGAATTCTTTTACGTTGCGCTCTGCAAATTTATCATAAAACATTGCCAAGCCAAACGTATCTGCAAACAATGCGCTGCTGTCTCCTACAAAACCTACCATAACCAATGATGAACAGCCTATCGCTTCTTTAAGATACTGCGCGCATGACTCCGGATTTTTTGAGACAAACAAGTCATACTCTGCCATTTCCGTATCCAGCCTGTTGCGTAGATAATCCAATGCCTGGCTTAATTGAGTCGCTAAAATTTTTATCATTTGCTTCCGAAAACCTTTTTGTTTTGTATCAAATAAATTATGCAAGACATCACGGTAAGTATAACGGATAAACCGAACAATACTACGCCGATCCACCACCCTGTAAGATACAGTGAGGCATGATTAAAGACGAGATCCCTTTCAACAAGAGTTGTGGCGTTTAACGCCACAAGTATCGGCAAGCTGATATCCTGTGTGATCGTCTTTATTTTGCCGTATATGTTGGCTTGAACTACAACTCCCTTGGATGCGGCGATCATCCGAACTGCGCATATCAACAGCTCACGCCCAAGAATGACAATCCCTCCAACGGCAAGAAAAATTCTGCCAAAGGTCTGTGCCCAATAGCTTTGTGACGGCGAAATCGCATCCAAACGTATATCCGCAAATTGCAAAGGATTTGTTGCCACCACACAGAAAAGGGCTGCGCAAACAAGTATTTTATCTGCAATTGGGTCCAAAAGCTTGCCCAAATCCGTAACCATGTTATATTTACGGGCAATATGTCCATCTAAAAAATCCGTAAATGCGGCAAGTGCAAACAGTCCCACCGCTGCAAACGCACCCCACCAATAGGGCAAAAAATATGCCGCAACAAAAACGGGAACCATGCAGATCCTTATTGTAGAAAGTTTATTGGGTAAGTTCATTCTACTGCTTCTCCGCTTAAATCGTAATCCTGTGCGCCATTTATCCGCACATTATAAAAATTGCCCACCGTCAACGGCTTTTCAGAGGAAATCATGACAGTTCCATCTATTTCGGGAGTCATAAAATAAGTTCGTCCCTTGTAGAAGTAGTATTTACCGTCAAAATACTCATAGCCGTCAATCATACATTCGTAAACTTTGCCTATATCTTCTCGATTGAGCCGCGCGGCAATAGCCTTTTGCGTCTTGTACAGTTGTCTTACATACATCTGTTTTTGGCGCTCTGTGACTTGGTTGTCAAATTTAGCGGCGGCAGTTCCATCCTCGCGCGAATACGCAAAAAAGCCGACATTGCGAAGTCTGTTTTGCCTCAAAAATTCTTCTAATTCTGCAATTGTAGCGTCCGTTTCTGTTGGAAATCCGCAAATAAAAGTAGACCGTATCGCAATATGATTGCCGGAAAGCTTCTCAAACAGCGTTCTTATGGATAGTCCGTCCGAACGGCGGTTCATCTTACGCAGAATCGCATCGTTGATATGCTGCAATGGAATGTCCACATAATTAACAATTTTTGGATTTGAAACAATCTCGTCAATCAGCGCTTTATCTATCAATTCGGGATAGCAATACAAAAGACGTATCCAGTGTAGTTGTTCGATCTTGGATAACTCGCGAACCAATTCGGTAAGCATTGGTTTGCCGTACAAATCATTGCCGTAACGCGTGGTATCCTGTGCCACCAAAATGAGTTCTTTTACGCCCTGTGCAGCAAGCTCGTTCGCATGTTGCAGAAGCTTTTCCATTGGAACGGAACGATAGCGGCCTCGAATGTACGGGATAAGACAATATGTACAAAAGTTGTCGCATCCGTCTGCAACTTTCAGGTAAGCTATATGCGGCGCCGTAGTCAGAATACGAGAACCAAACGTCAACCCGTTGTCACAATTTTTGTAAAGCTTGCGGGATCCGCCCAGCGTTTCCGCAACGATATTACAAATATCTGCGTACTCATATGTTCCGACAATAGCGTCTGCTTCAATCAGTTCTTTGTACAGTTCGTTACCGAATTTTTGTCCCAAACAGCCCGTCACTATCACTTTTTTGCAGTTTGCCGATTTGTAACGTGCCATTTCCAGTACTGTTTCGATGGCCTCTTTGCGTGCCGATTCAAGGAATGCACAGGTATTTACTATTATTACATCGGCCTGCGAAGGGTCTGAAACAATCTCATACCCTCCGGCGACCAAATTTGCCAACATCACCTCGGTATCCACTCGGTTTTTGTCGCAGCCGAGTGAAACCACTCCAACTTTAGTACTCATTAGTCGTCAATCCTGCAAATTCGGGAATAATCCATCCAAATCCTCAAGTGTTACAAGCACTTTTAGCGGCTTAGAGCTCAATTCTCCCGGCGCAAGAGTTTCCACATAGCCCAATTTTTGCAACGAATCCATTATTCGTCCCGCACGATTGAAGCCGATGCCTAAGTTACGCTGAATGGATGCAATGGAAGCTCTGCCACCCTGCCTTTCCAACCAAAAACGCAGCGCTTTTTTGCAAAGAGGATCCAGTTGGGATTCCTTTGCATTGTCTTTGCTTGCTTCTGCTTCTTGAGCAGCTTCCTCCGCCTGTTTTGCCGATACAAAGATCTCATCAGAAATCTTGTCGTCGTAGTAGACTTCGTTTGTTTCACGAGCGTATTCAACCAGTCCGCGGATCTCATCGTTGGAGATATATGCGCCTTGTACGCGTTCCAGATCGGCTGAACCGGGAGACATAAACAGCATATCGCCCTTACCCAAAAGTTTCTCTGCACCGCCGCTGTTGATAATGGTATTGCTGTCGAAAGGCGAGGAAACCTTCAGTGCCATACGGCAGGGCAAATTCGCCTTTATCGTACCGGTGATCGTCTTTACGTCGGGACGCTGTGTTGCCAGCACAATATGAATACCGGCAGCTCTCGACTTTTGTGCAAGTCTTTGCAGCTTACTTTCAAACTGCTGCTTACTGGCAGCCATAAGATCCGCCAACTCGTCCACTATAAATACCAAATATGGCAACCGGTTTGTCAACCGAGGATTTATGCGACCGTTGTACTCGCTGATGTTTCCCACTCCGTTTTGACGGAACAGTTGATAACGAGCCTCCATTTCGTTGATCAAATAGTCCAAGCCGGCAAGGGCGTCGTTTGTGGTTGTAATCGTTTCTCGCGTGAGCATATGCGGAATTCCATTGTAACGCGAAAGCTCGACAAACTTGGGGTCAACCATTACAAAACGAACATATTCGGGACCGTATTTGTAAATAAGACTTACAATGAGACAGTTGAGCGCAACACTCTTGCCGGATCCGGTTGCGCCGGCAATCAACAAGTGAGGCATGTCGGAAAGATCGGCAACAACGGCCTTACCCGTGATCTCCTGTCCGATAGCAAATACAAGATTGCCTTTGCCTTTTTTGAAGGCGTCCGACTCAAGTATGCTGCGAAGTACAACCGGACGCTTGACCTTATTGGCAACTTCAATACCAACTTGATTTGTACCATGTACAGGCGCCTCAATACGTATGTCATCCTGAGCTTCGACGCATGCCTTGATATCGTCGGAAAAACGTGCGAACTCGTTCATTCGCGTTTTTTGCGACAGAACATTGAACATATATCGCGTAACGGAAGGTCCGACAATAGTGTCTGCGATTTCCACCTTGATTCCGAAAACCGCAAACTTGTTGGCGATTGCTTCAGCCGCCCGCGCACGCGTATCCGCCTCGGTATCCTCCACTATCGTGATATCGTTAAGCAAATCGACCGGAGGTTGATTGTATTTTGGATATTTGTGAACCTTGTTTTCCTTTTCAAGCTCCTTGCGCGGTACTAAATCTATACGCTCTTGCAATGCTGTTCCGTTAGGAGTTTCTATAGGTGTCTCACCACGTATCGCCACTATTTCGTCGCCGTTATCCTCCGGTTCGTCTGCGGGCTGTTCCGGCTGCTCTTCCGACACCGTTTTTTGTTCCTCCTCGTGTTCCTCCTCATTGTAAGTATCCTCCACAAACGGAGCAGCGGCAGGAAACTGTTCTTCTACAAATACGTCCGCCGCATCAACGTTTTCATCCGCCTTTAAATCCGTTGACTCAGTTCTCTGGGTCTCAACAGTTTGACGATAGTCAAATGTGGGCGTCGGTGCGGGAGTGTCCTCCCGTTTCGGTTCGGTTTTAGTAGCTTCGAAAGGTGTGGATACCTTCCAAGTATCCGCTTTGGGTTCCGGCTCGGTAGATTTGTAATATCCCCGCACTATGTTGTCGTCCTGCTGCGGCTCGGGATTTGTTACGGTACGGAAAAAGCTGTTGCCTGCAGGTCGCTGCGGTTGCTGCGGTTGAGGTGCCGGTCCAAATAAAATGCTTTCCGCAGAGGCAGATGCAGTAGGATTATCCAAAGTAGACTGCGGAGAAACATCGTATCTTGTTGTAGGAGTTGAAGAAACCTCTTCCGGATAAGTAGTTTGTTCAAATAAAAATTTATATGCCTTTTGACGGGACGTCTCGGCATCATCTGCTGCAACGGGTGTAACAACGGATGAAGTCTCGGCACTGGGTTCCAAGTCGTTTTGCACGGTCTGGGCTTGCAACGAGAGCTTGCCCGTAAAGTATGAATAAAAGAAGTCGCCCACAAAAAATACCGACAGTACCAAAAGCGCGACAAAAAGAATCATTGCGCCCCACACCGTCAAGGCTTTGGTAAGCGCCCAACATATACTGCCGAATACTACCCCACCAAAGGTTGGTACGCCCATAATCTTGTCATAGTAGTTGTAAACAAGCTGCACATATCCACTGCCGTTGGGCTCGGAAAAATCAGTGCCGATCAAATAAGTTGTTGTTAGCGTGTGAACAAAAAGCACCAACGAAATAAAAGTCAGCGCAAAGAAAACCGCATATTTTGCAGGTATCTTGATCGATTTGCCGGCAAGTGTAAAAGAACAGGCAACAATAATGGCTGCCATTATTCCGTAAAACGACATACCGAAGCTGCCCAAAAAGAAGTTGCCGAATTGCTTAAATCCGCCTTCCGCATATCTGCCGCAAAAAGCGAAAATTATAAGTAATGTTGAGGTGCAAATACCCAATATGCTTGCGATCAATTTGCCCTTTGTAATGTTACGTGACTTCAAAACGCCACCTCCTTACTTTATCCGAAAAGTAACAGACAACGATATTATTCCAATATAAAATATATTATACTATACTATTAACAAATAATCAAGTTCAAAATCATTGTGTAAAGCATTTTTTTCAAATTTCAAAATTTAGCGTCCCCAAAAAATGGCGAAGAATATTCTTTGCCGGTTAAATTATATTTTCAGTTGAGCAACAGCATCATATCCGTCAATTTTAGGACCTACATAAGCAGACGCGTGCGACTGTGAAAAAATGCTGCGCGCAACTGTGTTTACATCATCGCACGTTACTGCTCTATATTTTTCCACATCGGCGTCTATATCAAACAACTCGTTTAGCTTAAGCATCGATCTCCCATACAGCCGCATAAGCGTCATATTGCTTTCAACATTCATATAGAGAGAATTTATTGCCTGAATACGAGCGCGTTCCAACTCGCAAACGGTGATTCCCTTATCCAATATTCTGTCGATTTCCTGTGCGACAAGACCGCACACCTTTGAAGTATTTTCAGGACTTAATCCAGCATAGATCTCAAATGTACCGCAATTTGTGTAATAGGAAGGATAGGCATATACGGAGTATGCCAAGCCGTGTTGTTCTCGCACTACTTGATTTAAACGACTGGACATCCCACCGCCCAAAATAGACGCAAGCATATTGTTGGCTGCCCGCTCCGGGGCTTTAAGGGAATATCCGCCCCATGCCCACTGTAAATGAGATTGTTCTATATGTTTGAAGCTGTGAAGAAATTTTACACGATATTCGAAATGCGGTTCAGCGGGAAGCAGAGAAAATTCTTTACCGCAATACCGCTCAAAGTATTTCTGAACTAAAAGGTCGAGGGTTTCGATATCGAATTTGCCACACACCGCAATAACCGTTGCAGCAGGGACATAATGCTGTTTTTTAAATGAAAGGATTGCATCTCGCGTTGAATTTTTTATATTTGTGATGCTTCCGAGAATTGTTTGTCCCAAGCTTTGTCTGTCAAAAAGCGCTGCGGATATCAAGTCCTGACTGACATCGTCCGGCGTATCCTCGCACATTTTGATCTCCTCTATCACAACGCCTTTTTCGCGCTCCAGCTCCTCTTGCGGAACAGAGGCATTAAAGTACATATCGGACAATATATCCATACATTTTTCCAAATCCTCCGAGGCGCTTTTGGTGTAGAAACAAGTAGAATCTTTTGCTGTGTATGCATTGATGTTAGCACCTATATCATCAATTTCCTCTGAAATTTGCAAACAGGATCGCCTGTCTGTGCCTTTGAACACAAGATGCTCTATGAAATGAGAATATCCATTGTTGCTTTTTTGCTCTCTTACGCAGCCAACGTCGACAAAAACGCCGAGGGATACAGTGTAAAAGCAGTCCTGCTGTTTTGCAACAAGTCTAAGTCCGCTTGGGTATTGCTTGTAGAAGTCCATATTTCTCCTATATTTTTGCTGACGGGTACAATTTCAAACCCGTTTTCAAGATAGTATTTTACAATTCGATCCAGTGCATCTCGAGTGTGCGCCGTAGGATGCATAAGAATAAGCTCACCGTCGGATGTGTTTTTTGTGGCGCGCGTGAAAACCAACTCGCTGTCCTTATCACGCCAGTCGATTGTATCTCGCGACCACATGATAGTCTTGTACCCGTTGTTTGCTGCCGCACGTAGCGTTTCACTGCCAAAATCACCGCCCGGCGGAGCAAAAAGCGTGGTTCCTATACCTATGTATTCAAAAACAATCTTGCCGCAAGCATTTATTTCACGAACATTTTCTTCGTAGTTAAGCTTGCTGTGTTCCTTATGGAAATATCCGTGATTACCTATTTCGTGACCGTGTTCGGCAATTGTTTTCAGCACATCGGGATATTGCGCGACCCAACAGCCACCGACAAAAAAAGTTGTGGTTACACCGTACCTGTCGAATATTGCCAAAATATCATCAATATATTCCGTCCCCCAATAGACGTTGATCATCAATGATACCTGCTTCGTGCCTGTGCCCCTATAAATCGGCGCATCCTCATTTACGCTGAACACGTTTGTGGTCGCTCCCACAAATCCCACCGCCGCTACGGCAATGATCAGTATTATCAAAACCGCGTTGGCGACAAAATGAGTAAAAAATTTTCCTTCCATATTCCACCAAAACTAATATCGTGCAAATTCGAAATACGCAATTTGCCTTTACATTATATTAGCGAAACACGGAAAAAATCGCTTCTATTTACAAAACACCCCACCGTCAGTCAGACAGCAGGGTGTTGCAGTACCTATATAGGTTTACAGCTTTTTGATAAGCTTAAGATCGATACCTTTGTCGCTGACTTTGATGACTTTGACATTTACAACGTCGTCTATGTTGACAACGTCTGTAACCTTGTCTACATGCTCTTTGCTGAGCTTGGAAATGTGAATCATTCCATCCTTGCCAGGAGCAAGCTCCACAAACGCACCGAAATTGAGAATACGAACGACCTTACCTGTAAACTCATCGCCCACCTCGGGATCCTTTGCGATCGTCATAATCATCTTCTTGGCTTTTTCGGACATTTCCTGATCGGGTGTGGCAATAAACACCGTACCGTCATCGGTTATGTCAATTTTAACGCCGGTTTCATCAATGATTTTATTTATCGTCTTTCCGCCGCTGCCGATAACCTCTCTTATCTTATCCGGATCAATAGTAAAAGTGATAATTTTGGGCGCATATTTTGACAATTCTGCTCTGGGAGCAGGAAGCACAGACAGCATTTTGTCAAGAATAAACAGTCTGCCTTGACGCGCTTGCTCCAATGCGGTACGCAAAATGTTTTCGTCAATTCCCTTGATCTTTATATCCATTTGAATTGCGGTTATACCCTTGCTGGTACCTGCGACCTTAAAGTCCATATCACCCAGGAAATCTTCCAGTCCCTGAATGTCTGAAAGAATAGCAACCTTGCTGCCGTCTTCGGACTTCATCAATCCCATTGCAATACCGGCAACGGGAGCTTTGATAGGTACACCGGCATCCATAAGTGCCAAGGTAGAGCCGCATACGCTTGCTTGAGAGGTACTGCCGTTGCTGCTAACGACCTCACTGACCGTGCGGATCGCGTAGGGGAAATCCGCCTCACTGGGAATTACCGGTTCCAAAGCGCGCTCTGCAAGCGCCCCATGACCTATTTCACGTCTTCCCGGGCTACGCAGCGGCTTAGCTTCGCCTGTAGAATAACCGGGCATATTGTAATGATGCATATAGCGTTTGAAAGTATCCGTGTCATCGAGATTTTCCAGCTTCTGCACCTCGGAGATTGTTCCCAACGTTGCTGTGGTAATTACCTGAGTCATACCGCGTGTAAACACACCGCTGCCGTGTACTCTGGGCAAAATACCTGCTTCGCACCAAATGGGACGTATATCGGTTAGACCTCTGCCGTCGGGACGGACGCCTTCGTTGAGTATACGTGCACGCACCTTTTCCTTCGTCATCTTATACAATACATCGCCGATGCTGTCCAAAACCTCGGGATTGGTCTCGGCAAAGTGTTCTCTGACCTTTCTTTCCACTTCATCCTGGTTGGCTTGACGCTCGTATCTGTCAAAAGTCTTAAGCGCCTCGGTAAGCATTGCGTCGGCATACGGACGAATGATCGCCTCATGTTGTTCGGGAGGCAAATATAATTTTACATTCTTTTTGGGCTTGCCGATCTGTTCACGAATCCACTCGATAAATGCACACTGTTCTTTGATCGCTTCATGTCCGAACAATATTGCGTCCAGCATTTCCTTTTCGGATATCTCGTTTGCTCCCGCTTCCACCATCATAATGGCGTCCTTGGTTCCGGAAAGGTTGAGATTCAAAAGACTCTTTTCGCGCTGCTCAGCGTTGGGGTTGATAATATACTGACCGTCAACATAACCGACAACCACGCTGCCGGTGGGTCCGGAAAACGGAATGTCGGAAATCGTCAAGGCAATGGAACTGCCCATCATAGCGTAAACTTCCGGTTGTATGTCCGGTTCAACAGACATCGCGGTAGAAATGACCGAAACATCATTCAGAAATCCCTTGGGGAATAACGGACGTATAGGTCTGTCGATCAAACGTGAGGTCAAAATTGCTTTGTCGCTCGCTCTTCCCTCTCTTTTTTTGAAACCGCCGGGTATTTTACCGACGGAGTACATTTTTTCTTCAAAATCCACTCCCAATGGGAAGAAATCAATACCGTCGCGAGGCTGAGCTGCGAGCGTTACGTTTGTCATAACTACCGTTTCACCGCAGGAAACCATTACCGACCCGTTAGCTTGCTCGGCGTATTTTCCAACTTCTACGCTGACTGTTCTGCCCCCTATTTCCATTTGAAAAATCTGATAATCTCTATTACCGATTTTTCCGTCGATTCTCTTAAATTGTTGCATTTTTTACTCTCTCTCCTTACTCTATATTTCCCTTGAAAAGCTTTTGATATGCTTTTCGTAATAAACAAAATTTTATGCCCGGACTTAATTCGAAAAAGAGGAGATAAGGCGTAGATTGTTTGCCTTTCTCCTCTCCCGACATTACTTTCTAAGTCCCAAATCTGCAATAACCTTGCGGTATTTCTCAATGTCCGTCTGCTTGAGATAATCCAACAGACCCTTTCTGCGTCCTACCATTTGCAGCAGTCCGCGTCTGGAGTGATGGTCCTTTTGATGTGTTTTCAAGTGTTCGGTCAAGTGATTGATACGCTCGGTAAGCAGGGCAATTTGAACTTCGGGCGAACCTGTATCGCCTTCTTTTCTGCCATACCTAGCAATGATCTCTTGCTTTGTCATGATACATCTTTCTCCTTTTATTATATTTGCCGTAAACTACGAAGCAGTCGGAGTTGTCTGTCTTCGGAGAATCGGTATTTAACTTAAATAATTTATTCTTCTTCCTTTTCGGCAGGGGCAGGTTGAGCTTCCGCCTTAGGCAGCAAAGCCTTACGAGACAAAGTGATACGTTTGTTTTCCTTGTCAAACTCCAAAACTTCCACTTCGATCTCATCGCCAACCTTCAACGCTGTGTTGATATCATCCAGCCATTCCCATGAAACATTGGAAACGTGAAGCAAACCGTCGATATGTTTATCCAGTTCCACAAACGCACCGAAAGGCATTATACGCGCGACTTTACCAACCACGTGAGCGCCCACGGGGAATTTGCTCTCCGCAACATCCCAAGGCTGCGGCTGCAGCTGCTTGTAGCCCAAAGATACTCTGTTTTTCTCTCTGTCGAGAGCAAGCACTACAAATTCGTAAGTTTTTCCCAATTCCAACACTTCGGCGGGGCTAGCAATGCGATCCCAAGACAAATCGGTCGAATGAGCAAGACAGTCGAAACCGCGAACATCTACAAACGCACCGAAAGGCGCAAATCTCAACACCTTACCGTCGACGATCTCTCCAACGTCTATGTTGTTCCAGAATTCGTCTTCCTTGGCCTTTCTTTCCGCAAGTAAAATAACCTTTTGGCTGGCAAAAATCACACGTTTGTGATCGTCTACTTTATCCGGGCTGCTGACTACAAGTCTCAGTGTTTTGCCGAGATAGTCGTTTAGATTTTTGACATAGCCGATCTTGATTTGAGATGCGTGGACTATAACCGTGTAGCTTCCGAGCTTACCGGTGAGACACTCCTTGCCGACACGCGTCATTGTCGCCTGAAATTCCTTACCTTGCTTGATATCCTCGACCAATGCGTCATCCTTGTATCTTTCGTCAATGACCTTTTTGGAAAGGGTGATGCCCTTGTCTACGGAAATTACCGCGCAGTCCAATGTGCACTGTTCTGAATTATCCGTTTCCAAAGCGACCTTCAACTCGTCCTTGACAGCCTGAAAGTTTCCGTCCATGGCCAATTCATCGTTGGGAATAAAGGCTTCTTTTTTGGAACTGGGTATGCTTACATACACACCGTCGTCACTAACAAGTACAACGCGGCATCTGACCTTCTGACCCAGCCGATATCTATGTCCCTCTTTCAATTCGGACACAGCCTTTGCAAGCATAGCCTCGTCCTTGCCCATGACCTTTTCTTCTGCGGTAACTTCTTCGGAAGTAACTTCTGCGGCATCTTCGGACACAACCGTTTCTACAACGGTATCTTTTGCATTTTCACTCATTGTTTCTAAAACCCCCTTAATCAACTCTGTCGGAGTTGATGCGCCTGAAATGATACAGACATTTTTACATTTTGACAAGTCAATATCTGTCAAATTCCCCTCCGTAAGTATTGTCGAACAATTGTTTGAAGCAATTTCATACAGTCTCCTTGTGTTTGAACTGTTGCTATCACCCACAACAATTGCCGCGTCACACTGGGTGGACAAAATTTGGGCATAATACTGCCTTTGTGAAGTAGTATAACAAATTGTATTAAATATTTCAAGCGTTTTAACGCGGTCTGTTGAAATATTTTGCAAACTTTTTTCAAAATAACGTGTATCGAATGTAGTTTGAAACATCACAAGCACCTTCTCGGTACTGTGTAGATCCAATTTGCCTTTACCATCAAACACTATTGCAGAATTGTCGCACCAACCGTTTATGCCGATGATTTCCGGATGTGATGCATCTCCGATAAGAACTATTTGATAACCATCGTCGTGGTAACGTTTTGCCTTTTGCTGAATTGCACGAACGGAAGGACAAGTAGCGTCCACGATTTTTATTTTGCGCCGAGCCGCCTCTTCATATACCGATTTGGGTGCGCCATGCGCTCTGATTATCAAGATTTCACCGTCGGGCACCTCGTCTACGGATCGTACCGTAACAATCCCCTGCTGTTCGAGGTTATGCGATACTGCGGCATTGTGAACCAACCGCCCCAAACAATATGCTTTCCCTCCGACGGACATGGCCTTTTTTATGGCGGAGGACACACCATTGCAAAATCCGATTTCCTTTGGGATCAAAATTTTCATGCGTCCTCTCCATTATTCTTACAATCGGAATTGCCTGCAATTTCGGTTAATTTTTGCTGCTGTTCGTTGTAAGCAGCCAGCTTTTTCAATTCCTTTTTTGTACGCTTGCGGCGCTTAATTCCGCGCGCATTCAACGTGGCGTTAAGCTTTATACGCAGTTGATCCATATTGCTGCGAATCAGCTCCGTAGCCTCCTCCAGCGTTTGTTTATCCAAAGGTCTGTCGTAAAACTGATCCAATGTAAATTCATCGCCGACAATTATATAGTTTTTGTGAAAAATCTTCGTTTTGTCCCAAATATAAAACGGTCGGACGGGCGCGTGCGTTTTTATTGCAAACAAAGCTGCGCCGGTGTGAAATTCCTGCAAACAATCCACAGTCGGATTGCGCGTTCCTTCGGGAAAAAGGCACACCGATTTGTTGTCCTTGAGCAGCCGCAAGATTTTTTTCGAAGCTGCAATATCCACTTCTCCGCGATGCACGGGAATACAGTCCAAGCCGGTGAAAAACCAATTGAGGAAAAGATTCTTGTCAAAATCCGCTTTGTAAACGAACGAAGAAATGTTCTTCATCCACATGATGTAAATGACCGGATCCCAACCACTGACATGATTTCCCACAATCAAGCATTTTTTGTTTTCGATATTGCGATCGCCAAACACCTTTACAGGGAAAAAGGGGCGACACATACCGCGAAGAAATTTTACCAAAAATACAAGAAATTTGTTCATCGCTCCTCCGAGTCGCAAAACAGTTATTTTATATCGTACTCGAAAAGTAACAGGTTTATATTTTATGCACCACAGCTACAAGTCCGAACGCAAAACCGCCGCTTTGCCCAAATAACAGTGCTTACATTCTTTCTGATTGAGTACATCGGAAATCACACAAACCCTTATACAATGATCAAGGCTGCCCTCAACATTCATCTCCTGCGCGCACATATAAGCAATTTGAGGATTGTCAAGCCACTCCCTGACTGCAGCCGCAGGGTAGCAAGCATCAAGATCTGCCGTGCATGTAAAGATGATCGCCTGCACGTCATCTTTTTGCAATTTGTTGCGCGATAATATTTCCGAAACAAGTACAACCGCTTGCGCAGAAATATCTTCAGTTGTGTTTTGTGCGCAAATCGCGCCTCTGATTACCCCCATATTTTCTCCTATTTAGCAGCGCTTTTTCCCGCCACGTAACCGGTTGACAAGGCAATCTGGATGTTGAAACCACCTGTAAAAGCGTCCACATCCAACAATTCGCCGGCAAAAAATAGTCCTTTGTGCAATTTACTCTCCATTGTGGAAGGATTGATTTCACTTACATCAACGCCGCCGCTGGTCACGATGCCGTTCTCAACCTTATCCAATCCAATAAATTCCAATCGAAACCCTTTGACTGCGCGAACAAGACGTGCACGCTCTTCGACACTGATCTGATTGACTTTCTTCTCAAAAGGTATACCGCTTTGAAGCGCCACAGCTTTGATAAGCCTGTCCGGTAAAAGCGCGTCAAGCGAATTGATAAAGTTTTTGTTTATTTTTTCGGAAAAATCGCGTAAAATACGCGCATCAAGCTTGTCGTTATCCAACGCCGGCTTCAAATCTATTGATACATACGCATTTTCAAGCGAAAGATTGTTTATACGCGAGGAAAGAGTAAGCACTGCAGGCCCGCCGATGCCGTCGGCAGTAAACAGCATTTCTCCGAATTCGCTCATCGTAAAACCGTCACACACAACGGAAACGGTAACGTTTTTAAGCGACAAACCTTCAAGGGGCTTGGTGCCTTTTGTTAAAATCCTGCACAAGGCGGGTTTGGGCGGGACTATCCTGTGCCCCGATTCGGCAGCAAATTTGTATCCGTCTCCTGTGCTGCCCGTTGCACTGTAGCTTATTCCGCCGGTTGCTAAAATTACCCTGTCAAAACATAGTATGTCAGAAATAGTAACCAATGAAACGGCATTTTCTTGACATAGTAAATCCATTATTGGGGTATTTAATACTACTTTTACACCACTTTGCGCTAATTGATTGCCCAAAAATTTAATTACATCGCTTGATTTATCCGAAGCGGGAAAAACGCGATTGCCACGTTCGATTTTCAAAATCAATCCGCGAGCAGCACAAAAATCCATTGTATTTTGCGGCGAAAATTTATTTATAGCGCCGTAAAGAAATTTGGGATTGGTTGCAATATTTAAGAAAAAATCCCGAGTCGCACAGGCATTTGTCAGATTGCAACGTCCCTTTCCGCTGATATAAAGTTTTTTTCCGAGCTTTTCGTTCTTTTCGAAAAGCGTCACGTCTGCCCCGCTTTCAGCAGCCGCAAGCGCAGCCATCATGCCTGCCGGACCGCCGCCTATTACCGCAACTTTCATTTGTCACCAAGCTCCGTAATTTAACCGATACATTGTCGCAAATGCCTACAATGTTTTAAGGTACTCAACCTCGATGTCCGTCAAAAAGCGATAGTCTCCGCGTTTGAGTCCGCCTAATCGAAGGTCGCCGATAGCGACGCGCTTTAAAAATTCCACTTCTTTTCCCACCGCTTCAAACATCCTTTTTACCTGATGGTTGCGTCCTTCGTGAATGGTTACCTCACATCGTGTGCGATGTCTGTCTTGCTCAATTATCCTAACGCGCGCGGGAGCCGTTTTTACGCCATCCACAAGTACACCTCGCTCCAATAAGCTGCGTTCCGATTCCGTCAATATACCGGATATGCGGGCAATATATGTCTTATTGATTTCGTTGCGCGGATGCGTAAGTCGATTGGCGAGATCTCCGTCATTGGTAAGTATCAGCAAGCCTTCGGTGTCATAATCCAGCCTTCCTACCGGATATATGCGGGCATTTAGGTGAATCAAATCCATAACGGTTTTCCGTCCCAAATCATCCTTTACCGTTGTGACATAACCCTTTGGCTTGTGTAATAATACATAACACAATTTTTGTCTGTCCCCAACACGCTTGTCATTGACTGTTACATGATCATTATCATGCACCATAGCGCCCAACAAAGCGACCTTGCCGTTTATTTTCACCGAGCCGCCGGCAATCAATCTGTCACATTCGCGTCTGCTGCCCACACCGCTTTCAGCCAAATATTTATTAAGTCTTTTCATGCGTCTCCATTCAGCGCTTATTGGTATAAGCATTGGAATTAAATAATTTAATATAATAGTACATTTTTTTTGTTAAAAAATCAAGCGTTTCGGTTAAGACATTATCAATTTGAGCTATCCCAATACAAAAGGTTGCGCAAATGTACTCCGCAACCATTTAGTGTAAAATTCGATTATTATAAATTATATTAAATTAACGGCTCAAGCGAGTGTTCCCAAACAGCTTCATTATTTAAAAAGACCGTTATTTTCAATGTAGACATATCAATTTCTGTGGTCAACCGTTCTCCTACCTTGATGGGATAGCTAAAACGCACTGGACACCGATAATATTCGTTTTTATCCTTTTTTTCAAGCACACCGCAAATTTTATTTTCCGGAACAGCAAGGAACATACGGTAATTGGCAAAAGCGGCATTAAGCATTTCTGCGGTTTCTTCAAACATAGGTCCGCAATTAAGCACAACAACCACAACTTGCATGCCGTTTTGCGTTGCGCTTCCTACAAAGCAGCGCCCGGCCTTTTTTGTGTAGCCTGTCTTTACCCCGTCCGCACCGAAATATGAATTCAGCAGCTTATTTTTGTTTACAAGCACTCTGTCGTACTCCATCCCCTCATTGGATATCCGCGCTGTTTTTGTAGAAACAATTTGGCGAAAGTCGGAGTTATTGAGGGCGACACAAGTCAAAATTGCCAAATCATGTGCCGATGTGAAATGCTCGGGATCATGCAATCCATGCGGATTTACAAAATTACTATCTTCGCAGCCGTTTTCCTTTGCCGTTTGATTCATCATCTCGGCAAAGGCTTCTATACTTCCTCCGACATGCAATGCCAACGCCGCCGCACAATCGTTGCCGCTGCGCAGCATAAGTCCTAACAGCAATTCTCTCACAGTGAGATGTTCTCCTGCACGCAGATATATTGACGAACCTTCAATTCCGACCGCGCGGGGATCTATCTCAACGACTTCGTCCAAATTGGCATGATTTAGTACGGTCAACGCCGTTACAATTTTTGTTGTACTTGCCATAGGCAAATGCGCGTCGGAGTTTTTTGCATAAAGTACTCTATGAGATGATTGCTCCATAACAATCGCGGATTGAGCCGTTGTTTCAAAGCTTGCGTCGGCGTGCGCAAAATTTGCCATTGCCGCAAAGCCAAGACACATACATAATGCCGCAACTACTGCAGCATAAAATAAAAGTCTTTTCATAAACTAAGCCTTGAATGTTTTTACAACATCCTTTGCTACGTCAAATATTTTTTCCACGGTATTGGACTTATCTGCCTCGATAACCTTGACTCCATTTTCGCCAACAACCAAAAAACATACCGGCGTAAGCGTTGCTCCACCGCCGGAGCCGCCGGCAAAATTGGCGTCGGCTCCGTCACGTCCAAATCCGCGCTTGGCAGCTTTGTTGCCGTATTCCCCTCCTCCTGCCATAAATGCAAAAGTAACCTGCGAAACGGGCAGGATTGTTGTTCCGTCCATAGTAACTAGCGGTTGTCCTATGATAGTATTTACTTCGGCAACTCTGCTTAAATTCGTCACAGCGGTTTCTACTATTTCCCTGATTTGCGTGTTTTCCATTTTCTTACTCCTTGTTTCAACAAACAAAATGACAGTTCTGCAACGCTGACGTTCACCAATACCCTTGCGCAAACACAATTTTCTCCCGTCGTACCGATACATTCGGAAAAAAATTGACAGTGAAACAGATTGCATGCTGTGGCTGTTGCCAGTGACAAAACAGTGTTTTCAAGCATCATGCGTTTTATGTCAAGTGTTGCCAGGTTGTTCCTTACCGACAAAAACAACTTTTCCATTGTTACGCAATTGAGCAAATCGACGCTGCTTTTTCTGTCGATAGATTTCAGATCCACATCGGTGGTTACCGTGCCTTCACAATGCAATTTCTTGCCTAAAAGACTGATTTTTTCATTGAAAACTCGCAGAAAGCCACATTTGACCATAACCTCCGCAGTCAGCTTCTCAATATAAAGATACACTTCTGCCTTGAGATAAATCGGTGCAAACAACAGCATCACAAACAACAGCGTTGCAGTTACAACTATCATCGAGGATAGTTTGTTTACTATTTATTTTTTTATACAATGCTTTCTAATTTACCGCAAAAAACTACTATGTCACAGATAATAGTATGCAAAATGTCATATTGAATAATGGTAGGAAACAAAATCCACCTAAAAACAGAAAAACGAGTAGAAATAAAATTTCACACGACTCAAAATGATTAACCAATAAAACGCACTAACCACTCCTTCAGATATGAAAAGATTTACTTTCTTGAAAAAGCCATAGTTCAATGCCACCTTACAATTTTATTTACTCAATTACTATGTTATATTTTATAATGTTCATTCCTATCAACAAAGCTCTATCAAAACAATAAGGCTTTGACCGCTTTAGCCAATACCGCTTTCTCCCGATTCCACGAGAATCATCGGTACAAGCATTTCGCGAGTAAGCGCGGTATGGTGCCCCTTGTGGTAATGCGGATCCGCCTTCGGCAATATAAACATTTTATTTGTATAGGTGCCGGACGCGACAAAGTCGCCGAGCAGATAACCAAATGCGCCTTTTTCCCCGAAATAGTTGTGCTTGATCAAATACTTACTCGAAAACAAAATGAAGTCTTTACCGTATTTTTTGCGGAAAAGTTTGGCAAATTTACGCTTCATGCCCTTTTTTACGCGAAAACACGGCGAACGACTGTCAAG
This sequence comes from uncultured Clostridia bacterium, assembly GCA_947630455.1. Taxonomy (GTDB): domain Bacteria; phylum Bacillota; class Clostridia; order Christensenellales; family CAG-314; genus Fimimonas. Next base: position 1,542 of record CANRHP010000005.1, on the reverse strand, counting down.
ATATGGCGGACACTCCAGCATTTCGTCGAGTTCCTTTTCCTCGCGCCAATCCACATAGCCTTCTACGTCCACTTGCCCATGGTCAGCGGATACAATAAAAAGCGTATTTTCGGTATCTGCGGCAAGACCGCGCATACCTTCGGAAATTTGTTGCAACAACGCTTTTGTCTCCGGGCACGTCACGCCGTTGTCATGCATACAGCCGTCCGGCTGTGGGCAATATGCATAAATAAAATGCTTGCCATCCTCATTGCAGATCCGCCTCACCGCGTCGAAAAACTCCTCGATTGTGGAAATGACTGTATTGTACTCCTCTTTGCAATGCACATATTTTGGATTAACAGTGCGAATTTGATAGTCGGTGCGAGTTGCGTGATAAAAATAACCGTCGCGGTAATCCTCCAACGGACTATCGAAAAGGACCTCTTCACCCGTTTGAGAATCTTTATTCAGAAAAATATCCACATTACGTCCGATTTCGTCGAAATGCATGCTCCACCCCAGCCAACCGTGTTCGAGAGGCAACTTGTTTGTGCAAAGACTTGTTGTGGCGTTGGTCGTTGTGGACGGAAATGTAGACGTAAGCGTTTGCGCAATATGCCGCCGCAAAAAATCATTTTCCGGCAGATTGCGTTCCAATGGATTGATACCCATGCCGTCAAAGCAAAGGTATGCCACATTTTTGTAGTTGTGCTTTAGTTTGTTTTTTAACAACGGCAGCGTGGCATTGCAGTTGGGCACGCCGAGAAACTCCGCCAGCGTGGCGGATATATTCAAAATGCTGTGTTTCCAATCGGGTTTTATCAACTTTTGCATAACAATCTCCTTAGCGTTCAAGTATTGAAAGCCAACAATCCTTAACGGCACCGTATTGTGTGGTTGTTTTTATAAGCTTGCAATGTCTGAAACCGCATTTTTCCTGCACTCTCATAGATCGGACGTTATCGACAAAATGTCCGCAAACGATAAAATCCAAATCGAGATCGTCAAATAAATATTTCGTCACCGCTTTTACGGCTTCCGGCATAAGTCCCTGTCCCCAATAATCTTTGGAAAGGACAAAGCCTATTTCTCTGCCGCGCTTGTTTTGAAATTCGGGTAATTCCTGTTCGTCGTACTCCTCTATTCCCAACGATCCGACGACCTTGCCCTCAAATTCCAATGCAAAGGTTTTCTTTTCCGCGATAAAGTGTTGAAGTACTATAAGCGAAGTTTCTTTATTTTCGTGAGGGAGCCAACCCGCCTTTTGTCCTACGCCGTCTATAGAAGCGTACTCATGGAAATCGTCCAAATCGTCCATAGTCCAAGGGCGCAATATAAGCCTGCTTGTGCGCAAGGTTACGTTGCTGACGTCGATTTCTATATTCATTGGATTACATCCTTTATTAACAGTGTGGCAACATTATATCAAATAATCTCGGCTTTTGCAATGCGAATTGAGTATAAAAAAAGTCCCCCAACCACATCATTGCGTAATCGAGAGGCTTTGGTGGGAGGAGATGGATTCGAACCATCGAAGTCGTGGACGGCAGATTTACAGTC
>CANRHP010000004.1 GCA_947630455.1 uncultured Clostridia bacterium | reverse complement strand
TTGCGGTGAACACAAGCTCCATGGGCTTTATCTCAAAGGTGAGCTCGACCGTACCTGCAAAGTTGCCCTTGCCCGTTATGGTTGCAGAAGCTTGTCCTGCGTCCTTGTTGCTGCTGTACTTGATCTCGTAGTCCTTGTCCGCAGTGAGCAGCTGTCCGTTGAATGTGAGCGTTACAGGTGTTTGTTCCGCACCGTTGTAGGTGAGATTTTCCAGCTTTGTCTTGTCTACGTTGTCCTCAGTGAGGGTGAAGGGCTTGATGTTGAAGGTCATTGTGCGGCTTTCTTCATAACTGCCACTGTTGTACCACAATCCGTTGGGCTTTACAGTTACCGTATAACCATCTTTGACATCGCGGTATCCAACATATCCCTCGAAGGCTGCCGAATAACTGTCGCCAAACAGCTTGCCGAACAACTCATTGAGCTGAGCCTCGGTTACATCGACACCTGTATATGTGAGGTCTCCGAGACTGCTTTCAGCGTAAAACAAATTTTTGGTTTCATGGTGATCACAGCCAAGCTCGCTGCAATATCTCGTGATCTCTGTGACTTTGTTTTGTACGTCCGGTTTTTTGTCAGCTTCCTGCAGAGCCCAATCCAACAGGTGATCGCTGTGCTCTACCTTCCAAGAGCCGAGCATATCGGTTACTTCTTTGGTAGAACCTGTTTCGAGTTGTTTGTGTTCGTCAAGTATTTGTCCTTGTTCGTTTTTATTATGATTCCCGTTTGCTGCTTCGTATTCAATTTGCGTTGAGGGAAGCGTCCATTTGTCGCCGGAGGTTGCAGTGTAGGTTTTGCCGGGTTGAAGATTTGCTACCGTTTGGTGCACCTTGTCCCATACGCGCGCCGTACTGTGATACTTTGCATAGTTGCAGTCATAGGCTCCGCGTGCACCGGCAATCACATCGCCGTCGAGCTTTGCGGTGGAATCAATGATTATCGTGCCGGTACCCTCGGATTGCACAACGCCCAGGAACGTTACACCGACTCCGACCTTGAGCGTGCCGTTAACGATCAAATTGGCGTTGGTGCTGTAATATTTGTTTGCTGTAAGCAGTTCCGCAGAGGGATAGCTTTTGCCGCTCATGCCGGATTGAACCAATCCATCGTACACGACGGTATCAGCATTCAATTGCAGCGTGGCACCCTGTCCAACCTTGACCGTTGCACCGGGCAAAAGCTGGAACTTGGTTTTTGTTTCGTATACTGCGTCTTTACCGTTCATTTCCACTTGGAAATTGTACGGTATGGAGAACAGCACGTCTGTTGTGGGTACGCTTATACCCATTGCGGAGAACTTCATATCACAGATGTCCGCACCGCCCTCAAACACCATGGTCGTCATACCGACGCCCTCGGTGCAGTTGTTGGCACTGTCTTCTACTGTCTTGGATCTGTCGTAGGAAACAGTGACCTTGGCGTCCTTGTGCAGCATCACAAAGGTGTTTGCACCCTTGCCGTCGCCGCCCTTGCCATTGCCCATATCATAGCTGATGAAGGGTTGGTCAAGACTGGTAAGCATGCTAAATGAAGAAACATACAGGCTTGCATGCCCCACCAGCTGAGCTCCGTACTCAATGGTGAAGGGAACTTCGATGTTGACCATTGCGTAACGACTGAAGGGCGTTATTCCATTGTTGAACAATGCAAGTGTGTTGCTGCCGCCTGAAAAGTCCAAAATGAGGAAGGGCTGCTTGAGCACACCGCCGTTTTCCACCTTTATACTGCCGGTTGGAGCACTTGCCAATTCATTATTGCCGTTCCAAACGCGGCCGTAAACGTCCATTACTCCGCCGTTCTTTACGACAATGCTGCTGCCCTCTTCCATAACAAGCTCGGAGTAAGCTCCGGAGGTGTGTCCTTGGTAGGGCTGACCATAGCCTTGATAGTTGATTATACCGCCCACGCCAAGGGTGCCGTTGACAATTATCTCAACACCTTGCTTCACGGTTACTTTCAGATAAGCGTTCTTATAGTTAGTGCTATACCAGGAAATCTGCGTACCGGCATTTACCCTTTCAACGCCGTTTGCTGTCAATTTGTTTTCGCTGTTGTAGGGCACAATCACGCTGACGCCGCTGTTAATGGTGAAGCTATGCGTAATTTCGGTATTATCTATTACCACTATCGTTTGACCGTCTTGTGCCTGATTTGCGGCGTCCTCTATTGTTTTGACAAATTTTCCTTCCAAACGCGCAGCATAGGTATGCTCCTTAGCCATGTAGGCCACTATTTCGCTGTCGCCTTCAACAAATATCGCCGCGTTGGCTTCAGTGGAAACAAGAATTCCGTTTACAGTCCAACCGTAGAAGATCTCATCACTGCCAAGGGTGGCTTGCAGGTTTATTATTGAACCTGCCGAAGCTGTAAAGCTTTGTTCCTCACCTTGTGCAGCAACATCGTAAGACTGTTCTCCAACTGTTGCCTTTGCGGAGCCTGTTGTTTCATCACACAGACCAAGCTTCAGGTTCTTTTCACCTGTGATAAACTCGACATTACGAATTGCAACCGAGCTATCGCCATAAACCGCGTCGCCTGCACGAGAACCGGAATAGTAAGCCAAAAAGCCGATGTACAGTTTTTCTCCTTTGTGAACCACAATGCTGACCTTATACCAACCATCGGAGCCTGCAACCACGCCATTGCCCAATTCGAGTGAGCTTTCATCATTTGCATCATTAGCCCTTGCAATAAGCGTTGCATCGGAAAAGCTGTTTTTACTACTATCGTCTGCGCTAAATTCCTTGCCTATCCTGTAATATAATTTTCCGCTTAAATGGCGACCCCCCGCATCTGTTGCATCGTGGCCGGCAAGTCTAAATTGAAACGTTATGCATCCCTGCTCCTCTTGCACTTCATCGGTCATGGAGAAAATGAGGTTTGCAGCAATATATTGAGTTTCGGCAAAACCGTTTTCTCTAAATCTATCTTTAACCGTCATTCCATAGGCATAGTTATTTTCCTCGGAATCCGGTCCGGAAAAGTCCCATTTATACGTTGCCGTAGAATACTTCTGGTTGACCTTGCTTGTAACGCTAAGCCCCGGGGTGTGAACAATGTCACTCAACGTGCCGCCCTCAACAACCTCCTTGACGGTGAAGCTCATTTTTCCTTTGGAGCAATCGAACTCCTCGGAGACATACGCCACATCAACGGAGTGAATACTTACATCGTTGAGAGCAAACACATAATAACCCTCAATAGTTCCGTCTTCAACGCCCGAGTACAATTCACCGTCTATCTTTATTTGATAGTTTTCCAGACTGAATTTTTCGGACTTTTGAACAAAGACTGTTGCCGAATTTGTTTTAAGGAATGGGAATTCAACAATTTGACCATCTTCCACCGGCACATTTTCTTCGATTTCGCTATCCATTTGCTTGGTAACCTTTACTATAGGTGCCGGAGCATACTCAATAAACGTAAACGTCACCTTAAGCTGAGATTCGCCTTCATTCAAAGGATATTCCGAACTACCGAAAGCATAATTCTTGCCAACATAGTGTCCCAATTCCACTTCTACATTTCCGCTTCCGTAAGAGGTCGAAAAAGACGGACCGCTCCCTATCAATGGAACAACGTTTGCTTCGCCCGAAAGGAACTTGGCGGACGTTGTGCTGACGTTGTCGATAGAAGAGATAACGTCTGTTCTGGGAACCAGCTTTATTTTGTATGAGATTCCAATAGGTACCGTAAGCTGCTGCTCAACGACCTCACCTTCGTTCTGCGCAGGAACGAGCTCGTCTTTATAATAGAGTTCGGCAAGGCGCGAATCGTAAACAACCACGATGTTCTCCGTTGGAGCCTCATCGGAAAGAGTAATGTTTTCTACCGAAAGCTTTTCATTGCCAAAAAGGTGTTGGTTAGAAGAACCACCGCAATATGCAGTCAGGCGCACTTTGTGGTAGCCTTCACCTGCAATGTGCACATTAACGCGAAGCGGCGAACCCTCGGCATCGGGAGAACCCGTTGCCTTAAGTGAACCATTTATGATGCCATCCGGGTAAGTGTTGTCCACATGAATTCTCAAGCTGAGAAGAGAACCGGTTGATAAATTGTTCTCTTTAATCAATGAGTAATCGAAGGACAAATATTTTTCTCCGACAAATTCTATCATCAAGGTTTGTTCATCAATGTAGTTTGCAGAGCCTTTCTCTGTTTCCTTGATATCTACCAGCTCGTATTTGCCTTCACCTGTGAGTTGCCAATAAGGGTTATCCTCTGACTGCTCGGTCATGGTTATCAACGATTCCTTGTCCGCCAACTCAACAAAGTTTACAGTAAACTCGCTTCCATCGTTGCCTTCGGCAATATTGCTGACGGAGTATTCCTCCGTGGAGCTTATGATTTTTGATCCATCGGCATTTGTCCAATATGCAACATAACCCTCGCTGGGTACTGCCGTGAAGGTTACAGACTCATCATAGCCGCGCTTTGCTGCCAAAACGCCCTCTTGAGATACCTCACCCTCTCTTTCCGTTTTGATTGTGCCGAATTCCGATTGGCCATCTGCAACCCTGGCAGTAATTGTAAATTGAGTATCGGGAACTTTAAGACCCTTGACCTTCAAATTATAAGTGTTTGACGAGCCGTTGCTGCTGCACATATATGCAATGGTTACGTAATCGCCTGCCTTGCAATCCGAAACGGTGATATTTTGGTAATTCTTCTGTGTGTCAGTTTCAAGCTTTCCTTGATAATGTTCTTCATCACCAAAACATCTTTTTTTAGCACTAAATTCATCTACTTCGCCCTTGTTGTAGATCCATTCCACAGTAGCCGTTTCAAGACTGCCGTCCTCGGGAACATTGGTATAATGTCTCACGGCAACAGCACTGGAAGATGCAAGTGATAGCTTCCATTGAAAAGCAATGTCACCGTCCTTGGTAACCTTGAGCGTCAAAACAGAAGCCTTAGCCTCATCGCCGTTGTTTGAAGCACCTGCTCTTTTGACTCCGGTGGTCCATTCGTTATTACTACGGCTATATGTCCAAAAATTGTTAACGCCGTTAGAATGGTCGTTTAAAATCGAATAGTCCGCCGTGTTGCCGTCGAGCACAAGCTGCTCTTCGGCTTTTGCCGAGTTACTTGCTAAATATACGCTGAAAAACACCGCCGCGCCGAGCGCAAGCACCAGCACAACCGCAAAAACGGCTATGAGCAATGTTTTTCCGTGTAATTTGTGCGTCATTGTGATTTCCTCCTTTCTATTTAGTTATACATAGTTTTCACATTTGTATGTAATACCAATGATACCCCCCCCCCCAGCGCATTTGTCAATAAATTAAAACAACATTAAAATTAAAAAATTTGAAAATTTTTTCATTTTCAAACTTTTAGACGCTTTGTAGGGTCAAAAATTACCTAAATATTGGGTGGGGGGGGGATTACAGAGAAAACAACAGACTGAAGTGTGAAGTAAAAAAAATCCGACCTTTTGAACAAAGATCGGATCTTGATGGAAAATATTTGGTTGTAAATGTTGCCCGGCTTGATACAGCCGATGACAACTGACGTACAATGGGCGATTAGCGCTTGCTGAATTGCGGAGCCTTGCGCGCCTTTTTCAAACCGTACTTCTTACGTTCCTTCATACGAGGATCACGGGTAAGGAAGCCGTTCTTTTTGAGGATCGCCTTGTCTTCGCCTGCAACTACCAACGCGCGGGAAATACCGTGGCGAATAGCGCCTGCCTGTCCGGTGTAACCACCGCCGCTTACGTTGACTACAACATCGTACTTGCCGAGAGTCTCGGTGGCGTTGAGAGGTTGACGAACAATGTACTTGAGTGTGTCGAGACCGAAATATTGGTCGATGTCACGCTGATTGATGGTTATTGTTCCGTTTCCGCCGGGAATAAGACGAACGCGAGCGATAGATTTCTTTCTTCTTCCTGTTCCCCAAAATTGTACCTTTTTGGTTGATTTTACCTTAGCCATTTGTCATTTCCTCCTTACTCGAGCACCAGCACTTCGGGATGTTGTGCTTCGTGCTTGTGTTCTGCTCCCTTGTAGACGCGGAGCTTTGTGAGCATCTTTCTGCCGAGACTGTTGTGAGGAAGCATACCCTTGACGGCGTGCATCATAGCAAAATCACTTCTCTCCGCCATGAGCTTGGCGTATTGGGTCCTTTTGAGATGACCCGGTCTGGGAGAACGGCGAACATACATTTTCTTTGTGAGCTTGTCGCCCGTCAACACTACCTTGTCGCAGTTGATGACAATGACGTGATCGCCGCAATCCACATTGGGCGTGAAGGTGGGTTTGTTTTTGCCGCGCAGTATAGCTGCAACTTGGCTTGCCACACGCCCGAGCGGTTTGTCCGCAGCGTCTACGACGTACCATTTTCTTTCAACGGCCTCTTTTTTGGCCATGTAAGTTTTTATCATAGTTTTACTCCTGATTTAAGATTGTCGCTGTTCACGGTTGAGCAATTACCGCCAGTGGAAATGCGGTTTAGACGAAGCAGAGCTTAAAATACTTCGCCGAATTACTCACAGCCTTTCTATTATACAAACAGCGCGGAAGATTGTCAAGCAATTGACGCGGCAAAAAAAACAAGTTTGTTGCAAATCTTTGCATAAAATCATATTGTAAATAAGGAAAAAGTTATGAAATACACACACAATAAAGACGCCTTTGCAGATTGCGTTTTCGACGAAGTAAAAATGAAGAAATATCTGCCTAAAGCTACATACAATTTGATAGTAAATGCCCGCGATAATTTTTCCGAAGTGCCGCCCAAAGCACGAGATGTATATGCAAAAGCTTTGTGCCGCTGGGCAATCCGAAAGGGCGCAACACGCTACACTCACTGGTTCAGCCCGCTGAACAATTGTACCGCAGGCAAAAGGGACAGCCTGTTTTGTCTGAACCGCAGCTACAACGCACTGTTGAAGTTTCGCGGCAAGGAGCTGTCCAAGGGGGAAGGGGACGCAAGCAGCTTTCCCAGCGGAGGCATGCGCTGCATTTACGAAGCAAGGGGACTGACGCAGTGGGATGTGACAAGTTATCCTTTTGTTAAGGATGGCTGTCTGTATGTTCCGTCTACCTTTTGCGGAGCAAGCGGCGAGGTTTTGGACAAAAAAACTCCGCTGCTCAGAAGCTGCAAGGCGTTGGACAAACAGGCAGTACGCGTGCTGAACGCCTTGGGAGAAGGGATAAACCACGTTTACGCAGTGGTTGGCGCCGAACAGGAGTACTTTCTCATAGACAAATCGCTGTTTGACAAGCGACCCGATCTTGTGTACGCCGGGCGTACCTTGTTTGGAGCGGCGGCTCCCAAGGGACAGGAATTTGACGACCATTACTTTTGTCCGATAAACGACAGAGTGCTCGACTTTATGCAGGATGTGGACAGAGAGCTGTGGAAGCTCGGAATACTTGTAAGAACCGAGCACAACGAGGTTGCGCCGCACCAACACGAGCTGGCGCCCTGTTACACGCGCGTCAACCTTGCCGCAGACAGCAACCAAATTACCATGGAGGTGCTGAAACAAACTGCGGATAGGCACGGTTTTGCCTGCTTGCTGCACGAAAAGCCCTTTTCCTTTGTAAACGGCAGCGGAAAACACAACAATTGGTCGTTGTTGACGGACGGAGACGAAAATCTTTTGGAGCCAGGTACAACTCCGTTACAAAACGCGCGATTTTTGCTTTTTTTGGCTGCGATCGTCAAAGCCGTGGACGACTATCACGAATTGCTGCTTGCCGCCGTTTCGTCGCACGGCAACGATTGCCGTTTGGGCGGCTATGAAGCGCCGCCACGAGTACTGACAGTATTTTTGGGACAGTCGTTGGAGCGTGCCGTAAGCATTGCAACAAACGGAAAATGGCGTTTCGGTATAGATATTTTGCCCAATATCGGCAAAAATACAGATAGAAATCGTACCTCACCGTTTGCCTTTTGCGGAAACAAATTCGAATTTCGTTCGGTTGGAGCATCGACTTCGATAGCCGATGTAAATACGGCGCTGAACACCGCCGTTGCGGAAAGTCTCAGACAGTTTGCCGACAGACTCGCTCATGCGCCGAATGTGATGAAAAGCGCGGGAGAATTGGTGACGGAAACATTTTTAGCACATAAACGCGTTATTTTCAGCGGCAACAACTACTCTGACGAGTGGGCTGCAGAAGCAAAGCTGCGCGGATTGAAGGGCTCCGACTGTGTCGATTCGTCTTTGGCTCTTACCAATGCGCACAATGTAAACCTGCTTTCGCGCCACAACGTACTTAACCTGAGGGAAGTTGCCGCAAGACAAAAGATAATGTTGGAAAATTACATAAACACAGTGCGAGTTGAAGCAACAGTTGCCTTGGAAATGTGCCGCAAGCATATATCGTACAGCGCGGAAAAGTACGTCGGTATGCTCGCTCAAACAGCGCAAAACAAAGGCGCGCTTGAAGCAAGCTGTCAGACGGAACAAAGCTCGGCAGAGAGGATAACCAAGCTGCTGCAGAGGCTGGAAATTCGCATGCTCAGACTGAAAAAATTGCTGAACGAGCTTTCTTCCTCGGGTGAATTGGATGATCAGGCACGCTACTGCCGCGACACCTTGGCACCCGCGCTTGAATCGCTGCGCAGATCGGCAGATATGCTGGAGGCTTTGACACCGGCAGAGCTTTGGTCGCTGCCCACATACGGACAAATGTTGTTTGGTGTAAAATAAGGTTTTAGTCAAAAAAACAGGGACCTCGGAAAATTCCGAAGTCCCTTTTTGAGTGAAACATCTTTATCAATCTCTGTGCAATTCGGCTTTGATACGCCTTACGCCTGCGGAAGAGGATTGTTCCTTTGTGATAACAAAACGTCCCAAATCACCCGTGTTTTCGGCGTGAGGTCCGCCGCATATTTCTTTGCTGAAATCACCCATTGTGTAAACCTTGACAACCTCGCCGTATCTGTCGCCGAACAAACCGATAGCGCCCGTTTTGCGCGCGTCCTCTATCGGCATTTCCTCACAAGTGACGGGTAAACGGCGCTCTATTGCCTCATTGACAAGGCGCTCTGTTTCGGCGATTTCCTCCGCCGTCATCGGACGCGAAAAGCTGAAATCGAAACGCAAACGCTCGGGAGTTATGTTGCTGCCCTTTTGCTTGACTTCGTCTCCGAGTACCCTGCGCAATGCCGCCTGCAACAAGTGCGTTGCCGTGTGCAGATAGGTGGTTTCTATGCCTCCACCTTCCGCCATACCTCCCTTGAAGCGTTGTTCGCTGCCGGCATGCGATTTGGCCTGGTGCTCGGCATACTTTTGTTTGAAGCCCTCCACATCCACGGTATACCCATTCTCCGCGGCAAGCTCCACAGTCATCTCCACAGGAAAACCGAACGTGTCATAAAGCTTGAACGCCGTTCCTCCGGGAACAACGCTGCCGGATATGTGAGATATAACCTTGAAAAATTCCTTTTCACCGGCAACAAGCGTTTTGACAAAACGATCTTCTTCCTTGTCCAGCTCGTCAATAATTTTATCGGCATTGGCAACCAGCTCGGCGTACACATCACGGTAAACATCTATGTAAACGCGCGCGATCTGCGATATACTGCCCTTGGGCATATCGAGAGTGTTTGCCATACGAACGGCACGGCGTATGAGACGTCTCAACACATAGCCTTGATCCACATTGCTCGGCACAACGCCAACAGGATCGCCCAGTAAAAACGTCGCCGTACGCACATGATCTGCAATTATGCGCATTGCCTTGGTTGTTTTGACGTCACTGCCGTAGTTTTTGCCGCTTAGCTCTTCAATCTTTGCAAGAGCACCTTGGAAAAGGTCAATGTCATAGACGGATCTGAGACCGTTAAGCACGCATACGGTGCGCTCGAGCCCCATACCGGTATCTACATTTTTTTGTGCGAGCGGCAAATAAGAACCATCTGCCTGACGATTGAACTGCATAAACACGTTGTTCCATATCTCCAGATATTTGCCGCAGTCACAGCTTGGATCGCAGTGATCGGAACAGGCGGGCTTGCCCGTATCCCAAAAAATTTCCGTATCCGGTCCGCATGGTCCCGTTGTGCCGGCAATCCACCAATTGTTCTTTTTGGGCAGATAGAATATTCTCTCCTTCGGGATACCGCACTCCTCCCAAACTCTTGCCGAATCTTCGTCGCGAGGTGCATCATCATCACCGGCAAACACCGTGACCGATATACGGTTGGGATCCAAGCCGAGATATTTTTTGTCCGTCAAAAATTCATAGCTCCAGGCGATGGATTCGTGATTGAAGTAATCGCCTAAAGACCAGTTGCCTAACATCTCGAAGAAGGTTAAATGGCTGTCATCGCCAACCTCCTCTATGTCGCCCGTCCGAACGCACTTCTGGACATCGGTAAGACGACGTCCGGCAGGGTGCTTTTGCCCTAACAGATAGGGAATGAGCGGATGCATACCCGCTGTCGTAAACAATACGCTTGGATCGTTTTCGGGAATGAGACTTGCCGATTTTATGACGGCATGTCCGCGTTCACTGAAAAATTCCAAAAATTTTTCTCTCAATAATTGTGACGTTATTTTCATCCTATACCTCTTTCAAACATCACAAAAGACCACAACTAAACGAAAATGGTCTTTTGGGTTTGGTTGTCAATGTTGTGTAATACGGGTTTATTTGTGCTCCTTCAATAGCTTGGCACGAGAGCAAAGGGAAATCAGGAAGAAGAACAAATAGTACACCGGCAAGCTCCATAACGCGTAGCCTACAGTATATCCCTCTGGCAGCGAAAACGCTTTCGATAATGCGGACAATGACTCTGCAATACCGGGTCTGCTGAAAATGGTTATCAAGCTGATCAGCAAGCAATATATTCCGCACATAACCAGATAGTACCAGCCGATATACTTGTTGCGTTTGTCGTTAAAAATACGAACGATGCAAAGGATCAGCTGAACTGCCATTGTGATCACGGCAATTGCGACAAGCGCCGCTATCATGATATTTGCAGCGCCGAACGAGGACAGCGTTCCTTCCGCCGCGTTTTTAATAAAAGCCGAGATACATTCGCCGCCGTACCAATAAAGTACCGGCTCCGAGCTGACGGTTACAAACCCTTTGTCAAATTTGCTCAACGCCTCGGGACGATACAACAAATTTCCTATTTGCAATGGCATAAAAATATAGTAGGCAAGCAGCAAAAGAAATACGAACGAAACAATCGCCCAGCCTCTTCCGCCCTTGACCTTGTACATTTTTTTGCTTGTGCCGGAAATTTTGGCACGCGTTCCTGCCGGCGGCTGCACAGCCGGCGCCGTCTGCTGAAAAGTCACAAACGAATAGCCGCATGTACAAACGCTGTCGTGAGCGTCAACCTCCTTGCCGCATTTGGGGCATATTTTCGTTTCCCAGCCCACCTTCAGCTCAGCGCCGCAGTTGCGGCAAAAATTAGCCATGGGACTGTTGCGCGCGTGACATTTGTGACATATGACAGGTTCTTCGGGAACCTTGAGCTGTCCGCCGCAACGGGAGCAGTATTTGGCACTTAAAGCATTGCTGTTGCCGCAGCGCGGGCAGATATTGTAGCTGTTAGCGCCCATAGACACCTCCTATACTTTTTTCTTCTGTCCGCAGTTGGGACAAAACAAATCGTCTTTTTCATTGACATGCTCGCAGCTGGGGCACGTCCATTTTTCTATCCTGTCGGGAGAATCGCCTTCAAAGCTGTAACGGCACTTGAAACAAAATGAACTGTCCGCGGAGTTTTCCGCACCGCACTTGGGACAATACCTCTTGATTTCTTCGATTTCCAACTTGAGACCGCAATTGACGCAAAACGGTTCACTGTCGGGATTGAGCGTTCCGCAATTGGGACAAATGACGTTTTTTCCGTTGACATCCTCAAGATAAGCCTGTCTGACGATCAGATCGCCGAGATTGTGACTTTCGTGCGTTACCTGCAGGTGCTCCGTTTCGGCGTTGACAAGTGATCCGAAGCAGTAAGCGCACAGATCCGCCTCCAGCTTGTTGAGTCGCCCGCAATGAGGACAAACCTTGCGCTCTACCACCCTGTGACTGTGCAAATTTGCGACGCTGACGCCGCATTTTTGACAAAATATCGCCGTGATAGGCACCAAAGAGCCGCAATGAGGACAGCGCGCCATCTCTGACGGTATAGACATGGCACCCGTTGCATAACCGGTTGACAGCTCTTCTTTGAGGTTGATGGGGACGGGAGTGTACCCTTCGGGCGCGTCGCTCAACGGTTTGCCGCAATTTGTGCAGTGCTGATAGGATTTGTCATTTATCGCGCCGCAATTGGGACAAACTGTTTCCTCCTGTATTGTGAAGTTGTTTCCGCCGCAGTTGCAACAGTAGGACGAATCGTTTACGTTGATCTCACCGCAGTTTTTGCATACTTTCATATCGCCGATCCTTGTAAATTACATTTAAATATTGTACCTTATTCCGTAGGGAATGTCAAGATTAACCTTTGACTCAAATTTTTACTTCGTTGGATTGAAGCTGTCCTTAAGCGACACAATTTCGTTAAAAACAAGCTTGTCCGCTTTGCTGTCGCGATCCAGAACGTAATAACCTACGCGCATAAATTGGAAACGATCTTCCGCTTTGGCGGAAAGCAAACTACGCTCCACCTTTGCAGTAACCACTTGCATACTGTCGGCATTGAATCGCTCATTGAAGTCTATAACGCCGTCTACGGCATCGGTAAGCAAACTTTGCAGCTTACGCACAGTTACGTCCACACATGTTGCGGCGTCCACCCACTGAATGACGCCCTTTACTTTTATACCGCTTGTATCCTCGCCGGATTTGGAATTGGGGACGATCGAGCAATGCAATTCGACAACGCTGCCGTCGCTGTCTGTCAAAGCTTCGTCAAAATGAATGATGTAGGCGCCCTTCAAACGTACATAGCCGTCCGGTTTGAGACGGTAATATTTTGGCGGCGGCGTCAATGCAAAGTCGCTGCGGTCGATATATAAAATTTTGGAAAACGGCACCTGTCTGAATGTCAATGTTTCGGCATTGCCATTGTTTTCCACCTGCACCAATTCCGACCCTTCGTAGTTGGTAAGCACCACTTTCAGCGGATCGAAAACCGCCATAACACGATTTGCCGTACGGTTGAGATTGTCCCTTACGCAGGATTCAAGGTAGCTTGCCTGAACCTCGCTATTAGCCTTAGATACGCCTATACGCTCACAAAAATCACGTATTGCTTCGGGCGGATAACCTCTGCGGCGTATACCGGAAAGCGTTGGCATACGCGGATCGTCCCAACCCAACACCTTGCCTTCATCCACCAGCTTTTTGAGATATCTCTTGGACATAATCGTATTGGTTATGTTGAGACGGGCAAATTCTATTTGCTGCGGCAAGGGCTCGGGAAATTCACACTCGCGTACTACCCAATCGTATAGCGGACGATGGTCCTCAAATTCCAATGTGCATATCGAGTGCGTTATGCCTTCGTGTGCGTCCTCTATGGGGTGCGCGAAATCGTACATCGGATAGATACACCATTTGTCTCCCGTGTTGTGATGAGTGGCATGAAGCACCCGATATATCACGGGGTCACGCATGTTGAGATTGGGGGACGCCATGTCGATTCTTGCGCGAAGCACCTTGGCACCGTCGGGATAAACTCCGTCGCGCATTTCGTAAAACAGCTTTAAATTTTCCTCTACACTGCGATTGCGATAGGGACTTTCGATACCGGGTTCGTACAAGGTTCCCCGACGTTCACGTATTTCCTCGGCAGTTTCGTCACTGACGTAGGCAAGCCCCTTTTTGATAAGCCTTACGGCGCAATCGAACATCACATCGAAGTAGTCGCTGGCAAAAAGCAATTTGTCCCAACTGAACCCGAGCCATTCTATATCCGATTTTATTGACTCTACATACTCGACGTCTTCTTTGCTCGGATTGGTGTCGTCAAAACGCAGATTACACTTTCCTCCGTACTTAGCCTTTATCCCGAAATTTATACAGAGACTCTTAGCGTGTCCTATGTGCAAATAGCCGTTGGGCTCGGGCGGGAAACGAGTACAAACCTCGCTTACCTTGCCGCTTGCCAAATCGCTGTCGATTATTTCCTCGATAAAATTTTTGAACTCATTCATACCTATGTATCCTTAATGTCAATTTTCCGTTTTGTCGTCCTTTATAAATGCCGCCTCGTCTTGCGGTTCAGAATATTCCGGCTCGGCGTCGGGAATCTCGGGCTGCTGTGCAACGGGTTCCGCAGCGGGCGAAATACGTATATTGTGACGGTTAAGATAATCGTCGTCCACGAAACGCACGATCTTACCCAGCCAATGTAACGGCATATTGCCCGTTTCACCGTTTCGGTGCTTTGCAATGATGAGACTGAATCTTGCAGATCCGTTGTCAGACGTTTCCTTGTGTATAAACATAACGATATCCGCGTCCTGTTCGATTGCCCCCGATTCTCTCAAATCGCTCAGTACTGGCTCGCCGCCGCCTTCCTTGCCCTTGATGTTTCGAATTTCGGCGTCGCGCTTGAGCTGTGATAGGGCAATAATGGGAACGTTGAGTTGTTTTGCAAGCTTTTTCAGAGAACGCGATATTGCCGCAACTTCCTGAGTTCTGCCGTCGTTGCGATTTTTTTCTCTATCGTCGCCGTTCATCAACTGCAAATAGTCGATCACGATCAGATCCAAGCCGTGCTGCGCTTTGAGCCGACGACACTGTGATGCTATCTCCGCAGTAGTGATATCCGTTTTTTCATTACCGAATAACCGCATTTTAGAGCAAATCGTATCTTGCGCAACACGCAGTTTGGACAAATCGGATACACCGCCCGGCAATTGTCCGCTCTTGATATATTCCAAGGGAACGGTTGACATACTGGAAAGCAAACGTTCGATCAGCTGCTGATTGGACATTTCGAGACTGAACACAGCCACCGTTTTGCCGCTTTTCGCCACATGCTCCACCATGTTCATGGCAAGCGCGGATTTTCCCACACCGGGACGGGCAGCAAGTATTATAAGCTCCCCACCGTGCAGGCCGTTTGTCATTCGATCCAGCCATTTGAAACCCGTTTCTATGCCGCGGAACATTCCGGGATTTTTGAACCGCTCGTTGATTTGCATCAGCGTGCGTCCGGTTTCTTCCGACAAAGAAACCAATCCGCCGCCGGATTCGCCTTGAGCCAGTTTAAATATCTCTTCCTCCGCATAGGTAATAACGTCCTCTGCGCTGGCATAGCTGCGTGCTTTTTGAGTAACCTCGCCGCAAATACGTATCAGCTGACGCATTTTTGAGGCACGTATAACAATTTGTTTATACTCCTCAAAATTAGCGGTACTCGGTAAAAAGTCGTTCAACCGCGTGATGTAATCAATATCCCCTACGTCGGCAAGCTTACCATTGCGTCTTAGGTGGTCAATCAGCGAAGTGAGGTTGACGGTGTTATTCTTGGTTTCATCACCTACGCGTCGTGTAACGGAGTTGATCTCCTTCATCGCGGAAAATATCGTCGCATGATTGTTTTGATAAAAATCTTCCGCCTTGAGGGAAGCAATTATGTCCGCCTGAAATGTCTCGTCACGCAAAATACAACAAAGTATGCTTTGCTCTGCCTCTACGCTGTTCGGCATAGTAAATATTTGCGGTTGTTCCTTTTTGGTAGGCATCCTTTTCTCCTTGGCTTGTAATGACGCAAAAATCAATTTTGCGCCTACTTTGGTAGCATAATTATACTTGATTTGGCGTCATAAATCAATAATATAATGATAAAATAGATGAAAGTTTTTGACGAAAAATACAAATACCTTTTATCCTTCGGGCAATTCTTCACTACGCTGCAAATAACCGCGAGCTATGACCGCATCAACACGTTTGTATTTGTTGCTTCGTATCAATTTGGTTTCAACAAGCTTGCCGTCCAAATAGTATTTAAGATAGGACTTGCTTTTGACGCCGTCGGAACCGCCTACCAATACCTTGATCTGATCGACATAAACCAATTCGGGGTATTTCTGCGCGTCTACAACATAGCTCGTAGCAAAGCGGTCGCGCACCTCGACATTTTCCCGCACTATTTTGTAGGGATTCGGCTCTCCATACACATTGAAGGTAATCGTTTTATTGTGTGCTGCTGCGGCAATGTAGATGGGATGTCCCGTGTCGTTGATAAACGTCAGATCCGCAGCGCCATAGCTTACCATTGCGTCAAAACCCGCCATGACGTAACTTGATACCAACGAATGCTGCACCGCGTTGGGTACAAACCCCGCAAGCAGCAAAGCATTGTACAAGGTCGTTGACACCTGACAAACGCCGCCGCCTACGCCTTCTGTATAATTGCCGTCCAATATAACCTTGGAAGTTTTGTAGCCGTTGGCTTCGGTTCGGTTGCCCACAATACCATTGAAAGAAAAAATTTCGTTTACGCCAACAGTCGTGCCGTTCAGACTGCTTGCAGCAAGCATAATATTGTGTATTCTATTGGCTCCGCTGCTGCGAAAAGTAGTACTGAACGTACCGCGCAGCACAGTGTTGCTTTTGAGCTGCTCAACGGTGACCGCCTTGTCAACATTCAGCGGCAATGTAATTTTCAGAAGTCTGCCGTTGGAATCGAGCATTTCATCAAAGAGCTTTTTTTCATTTATTTCCACACCATCATGTCCTGCTCGATAGGAAAATCCGTTTTTTCCAAACTTCACCTCGGCATCAGAACGCTTACAGCAAACATAGGAAAAATGCTTAAGAATGGAGTCAAAATCGGGCAGTAAATAATTGTAGACGGCGCGTTCCGGCAAGCCGCCGTCAATAAGGCTGCTGCAGAAAGTGCGTTTGCTGCGCGCGCCGAGATAGAAACCGCGCTGTTGAGCCTGATCGGTTATTCCGTAGAGCTTATCGCTTAACTTGTAACGAAATACATCTCCGTTGTGCTCCACTTCCACACAAACATCCCAAGGATCAATCTCTGCAAAAGCCGTTTTACAAATAAAAACGCTCGCAAACAAAGCGAGCGCAAGCGTCAAAAAAATGTAGAATTTTTTCATATACCCAATACCTTGCGAGTGTAACCGTTGGGCGAAAAGCTTTTAGTACCTATTTCCACTCCGTGCACATAATCATGGAAATCGCTTCCTCCGGTGACTATGAGCTTATATTTTTTCGCCATACGGGTGTAGTAGCTACGCTCGTTGGTATTGTGTGCAAAATAGTTGGCTTCAATACCGGACAGCCCGGCAGCAACAAGGGTCTTAAGAAACTTTTCGAACGAAGCCTTGTCAAGATGAAGCTGCTTGGGATGCGCCAACACGGGAATACCTCCGAAACGAAGCGTAAGCCGTATTGCCTCTGCAGGTGTGAGTCTTTGCGTCTGTACATAGCAGCACTTTCCTGTGCCGATATACTTTTCAAAGGCTTCTACAACGCTTTCACAGTAACCAAGCCGCACCATTTCCCGAGCAATGACGGGACGCCCCACCGAGCCTTGGGTCCGAGCAAGGAGAGCTGACATGTCTATCGGCATACCGTGTTCGGCAAGCTTGGAGGCTATCGCTTCATTGCGTACGTTGCGCAGATTGCGTACGTTTTCCATTGCCCTTGCAAGCTCGGGATTGTCTATATCCACATTGTAGGCAAGCATGTGCACATCAATGCCGTCTTGCACAGTGGAAAGCTCCGCGCCCACTATGTATTTCAGACCAACTCTGACGGCATAGTCGTGTGCGCGGCGAGTCCCTGCAAAGGTGTCATGATCGGTGATGGCAATGCAATCCAGTCCGCGCTCCTTGGACATATTCACCAACGCCTCCGGAGAGAATGTACCATCCGACAAATTGGAATGTAAGTGCAAATCGCATTTCATAAATCAAATATACCAAATTCTACAAATTGTGTCAACCCACACACCGTAAATGCCTATAAATCAATCCGCTGTAAAAACCACTCTAAAATTAGGACGTTTTAGCTGCCAATTGCCATATTGTTCTGCGCAAACTATTGAAAAAATTTTGGTTTTCTGGTATACTTAGCAAAAATCTATAAATATTTGATTGCGGATATACTTTATCCCGCTATAAAAGCTTTTGTTGAAATGAAACGATTGATACCGTCGCCCGAATTGCTGAAAATGTTCAAATCCCGTCCGGATATGCTTATATTCGAGGGCTATTGCAGTCTCTCCGACGAAACCGTTGTGTGGCAGGACGGAGATAATTTTGCGCTCGTGGCACGGGTGGGAGATGTACACAAATGCTGTTTTGTGACGGACTGCCGTGCCTTTGTTGCAGAGGTGCTTGCTCCGATTTGCGGCAAGGTAGAGCTTTGCGGCGTGGATCCGTGCGTTACCGAATGGTTGCGCGACAGCTATAAATACGAATACGAAACTCATTGCTATCTTTACGTTTGGAACGGACAGGCCTTGCCGTATATAAACAATCAAAATATACATCCGCTTTCGCCCGAATTTGCTCAGCTTGTTTCCGACGGCACACACTATCACGCCTATACCGATGAGATAAAGGAGTGCCTTGCGCGACATCCCTCTGCCGCGATAACCGTGAACGGCAAGCCGATTTGTTGGTGTTTGTGTCATTTGGAAAAAAGTCTCGGTATGCTGTATACACTGCCTGAATACCGTCACAAGGGTTATGCGCTTAAGGTTATGACGGCGCTCTGCAATGAGGTGATTGCCAACGGAGACATTCCCTACGCCTATATTGTGACGGATAACACAGCGTCTATCAATCTCGCAGCAAAATATAATCTTGTCTGTGTAAAATGCGCAGACTACTTTCGATTTGAAAAAAATTGACGCCAGAGGTAAAAAAGTCTCAAATCTAAAATTAACGGCGAAAACGCCGACATGATTTGCAAAACGCCGAACCCGTAATAAAATATTGAAAATCTAAAAAAAAGGAGAATTTATATGTTATCTGCTCTCGGAGTTACTTTTGTCGAAATACTTAAAAATGAATGGCTGGGTATAATTGCCTCTGCATTCGTGTTGGTGTCGTTTTTATTCAGTAAACAAACAATAACGCGTTTGATCAACATTTGCGGCTGCGTGGCGTTTGTTATATACGGCATATTGCTTCCCGCATATTCCACTGCCTTTATGAACGCCGCTTTGATCGTAGTGCATATTGTTTTCCTTGTAAAAGACTATCTTGCTAAGAAAAAAGCAAAGCAGCAAGAGGCATTGCCCGTCAGCGGCGAACGAGACGGCGACAAGGGGGTTTTTGACTTGACAAGCTCCGAGGAAACGTCGGACGACGACTCTGCCGCCGAAACAAAGAAAATATCCGACGAAATCTCATACGAAAACGAGCAGCAGCCGCAAGAAGCTGTTGCAAAGAGCAACAACGACTAAACGCGCACTGTGTTTCACGCAGCATTTGCTTAACATACATATACACGAGCGATACTCATACGTTTTTTTTGATACGCGCACAAACCAAATACTTTGCAAAAAGCAACGTAAAAGGAACGCAATTTATGCGTTCCTTTTGTTATAACCGCTCGATACGGTAACTGTTTGGCTAGGGTAGCAGGATTTGAACCTGCGGATGACGGAGTCAGAATCCGTTGCCTTACCGCTTGGCGATACCCCAATAACGTAAACAGTATAGAACTTTTACGCAGAATTGTCAATAATATTTACCACTTTTGCAAATATTAGTTGACATAGCTCCAAACATAACCAAACAAACCGACATTGATGTGACCGGTAAGGCACCGTTTATCGGGTCATTTCTCAAGCTTTCCGATGTTTTTACTAAACGTTCGGGGAATTGTCATATCACAGTGAAGGAATACAACGTTCGACCGCATAAAAACCGGACATACAAAAACACATCGTTATGCTTCCGCTTGTGACAGCATCAACTTAATTCGATTTAGTTGATTAACCTCGCTTGCTCCGGGGTCGTAATCTACGGCGACTATATTTGCACTGGGATAATGTACCTTTAAGGTTTTAAGTACACCTTTACCCACGACATGGTTAGGCAAACAGGCAAATGGCTGTATACATACAATATTATCCGTTCCTGATGTCAAAAGCTCCAGCATCTCACCCGTCAAAAACCACCCCTCGCCATACTGATTGCCAATAGACAGATACGGCTTGGTCATTTCGGCGATCTTATCAATCGGCATCGGCGCTTCAAAACGTTTGCTTGCAGCAAGTGCCTCAATAGCGGGTTTACGTATCGTTTTGATTGCCCAAAGTCCCAGACGACACTTCTGTAAAGCAATACCGCTTGTAAAATAATGCTCGCTTCTATACTTCTGATTGTACAAGCTGTAATTCATAAAGTCCATCAAATCCGGGACGACTGCTTCCGCGCCCTCTTTTTCCAGCAGCTCCACCAAATTGTTGTTGGCAAGCGGCATATATTTGACGAGAATCTCTCCCACTATTCCCACACGAGGCTTTTTCAAGCCTTCAACCAAGGGCAGCTCATCAAATTCCCGCACAAGTTGTTTGCAGATATCCTTGTATTTATAATTACAGTGCTTGCTTACAAGCGACTGGATACAAATTGTTTTCCATTTGTCAAAAAGAGCATTTGCAGAGCCTGACTGCTGTTCGTAAGGACGAACATGATACAGACAACGCATCAACAAATCGCCATACACTATCGCCTTTGCTGCGTCGTACACCAAATTGAAGGTCGGTTTAAAGCCGCCGTTTTCTTCTATTCCATTGGCATTGAGAGAAATAACGGGAATATGCGACAATCCCGCTTTATCCAAAGCCCTGCGAATAAATGCCACATAGTTGCTTGCTCTGCAGCAGCCGCCGGTTTGAGTCATCATTACTGCGAGTCTGTCGGTATCATAACGTCCGGACAGCACTGCCTCCATTATTTGCCCGACGGTTAATATTGACGGATAACAGGCATCGTTGTTGACGTATTGCAAGCCGAAATCGACTGCGCGCTTGTTATCGTTGCGCAACAATTCAAAATTGTAGCCGTATTTCCTGAAAACGGGCTCAACTATATCAAAATGAATGGGACTCATTTGCGGGGCAAGTATTGTATACCCCGAAGCGTTCATTTGTTGGGTATATTGCGAACGGTTGTAAGCAACTGATTGATACAACGGTTTTATATTCTTTTTTTGCCGCATTTTTATTGCCGCAATCAAGCTCCGTATCCTGATACGTACTGCGCCGAGATTGTTTACTTCATCTATTTTCAATACAGTGTAAAGCTTGCGATTTTTTTCCAGAATCTCACTGACCTGATCGGTCGTGACCGCATCCAATCCGCAGCCGAAGGAGTTTAATTGAACCAATTCCAAATCGTCACATCGAGAAACAAATTCCGCAGCATTGTACAGTCTCGAATGATATGTCCATTGATCAACGACCCGCAACGGACGCGAGGGCTCAAAGTCTATCGGCAGACTGTCTTCCGTAAAAACATCAAAACCGTAGGAAGCGATCAATTCTGCAATCCCGTGATTTATTTCCCTGTCGATATGATAAGGACGCCCCGCCAAAACAATACCGTTTCTGCCGCTCTTGCGCATTTCTTTAAGCACACGCGCACCTTCGGTACAAATGTCGGACTTTGCCGCAAGTTGTTCGTTCCAAGCAAGCCCAACAGCACGGCGTACCTCGCAGGCGGAGATTTTCCACACATCACGACACAGCCTTATCAACGCTTTTTCCACGGTTCTTTTGTCGGTAAAAGCCAAGAACGGGCGTATATACTTCACACCCTTGTCCGCTATATCCTCCACGTTATTTTTAAGATTTTCTGCATAGGATACCACAATGGGACAGTTGTAATGATTTTGCGCATGCTTCGTCTCGCAGCGCTCATAAAACACACATGGGTGAAAAATTGTTTTAATTCCGTTGTCAATAAGCCATTGAACATGTCCGTGCGCAAGCTTTGCGGGATAACACTCGGATTCGGAGGGAATCGATTCCATTCCCAGCTCGTACAACTGTCTGTTGGATTGCGGCGACAGAACCACCTTGAAGCCCAATTCACGAAAAAAAGTTGCCCAAAAAGGAAAATTTTCGTAGATATTGAGTACTCTCGGAATACCGATATCCCCTCTCGGTGCATGCTCCAACGCGGCGTATTCGAAAATGCGCTTACGCTTGTACTCCACCAAATTCGCACCCTTAGCTGCCGTTGTCTTTATGCCCAAACCTCGCTCACACCTATTACCTGTTATGTGTTTGCGACCACCGGAAAAAGTATTTACTGTGAGCATACAATTGTTTACGCAGCCTTTACAGTGCGCGGTGGTAGTTGTGTAACTCAAGGAAGAAACTTCATCCAACAGCAACATTGAGGAGGAGCCGCCGTCATACCGTTCTTTGGCAATCAACGCTGCGCCGAATGCGCCCATAATACCTGCAATATCCGGACAGACTGCCTGTACATTTGCTATTTTTTCAAATGCGCGCAATACCGCTTGGTTGTAAAATGTACCGCCCTGAACTACAACATTGCGCCCCAGCTGCTGCGGATTTGTAAGCTTTATCACCTTGTACAATGCGTTTTTTATCACGGAGTAGGCAAGCCCTGCAGAAATGTTTTCTACGCTTATGCCCTCCTTTTGCGCTTGTTTGACGTTGGAATTCATGAAAACCGTACACCGAGTGCCCAAATCCACGGGAGCGGGAGCAAACAGAGCTTTACTAGCGAATTCGCTTACGGTCAAATTGAGAGAATTAGCGAAATTCTCTATAAACGAACCGCAGCCCGACGAGCACGCTTCGTTTAATACGACCGAATCCACATAGCCGTCCTTCAATCGGATATACTTCATATCCTGACCGCCAATATCCAAAACGCAATCGACGTCCTTGTCAAAAAATGCCGCGGCTTTGGTGTGCGCGATCGTTTCCACTTCGCCGTCATCAAGACACAGCGCCGTTTTTAGCAAGGACTCACCATAACCGGTAGAACACGCGCGGACAATTTTCGCAGTAGGCGGTATCCGACTGCGCAGCTGTTCGAGGGCATACACCGCAGTTCGAATAGGATTTCCGTTGTTGTTTGCATAGTGCCAAAACAACAATTCGCCTTTTTCCCCGATAAGAGCGATCTTCGTTGTTGTTGAACCCGCGTCCACTCCCAAAAAACAGTTTCCTTTGTAGTCAGTCAAAACGCCCTTTGAAACTCTTGCCCGGCTGTGGCGCTCACAAAATTCCTTGTAATCCTGTGCACCTTCGAAAAGAGGAGGCAAACGCTTTATTTCGTCCTCAACTTGCACCCCGTGCTCCAATTTGTGCAGCAGCTTAACCATGTCCACCGCCGTACAACCGGAGTTTATTGCCGCTCCGTAAGCCGCAAACAAGTGAGAATTGTCGGGATCCAGCGCCGTTTCGTTTGTTAAATGCAGCGTGCGAACGAATGCTTTTTTCAACTCGGACAAGTAATGCAAGGGGCCACCCAGAAATGCTACGGTTCCGCGTATGGGCTTGCCCTGAGCAAGACCCGAGATCGTTTGATTGACAACAGCCTGAAACACGGATACAGCCAGATCCGCTTTTGTCGCCCCATCATTGATAAGCGGTTGAATATCCGTCTTTGCAAATACTCCGCAACGGGCGGCAATAGGATAAATTGTTTTATATTCTTTTGCCGCTTCGTTCAGACCCTGCGCGTCCGTTTGAAGCAGAGAAGCCATCTGGTCTATAAAAGAACCTGTGCCTCCGGCACATACACCGTTCATTCGTTCTTCTACTGTACTGCCAAAGTAAATAATTTTAGCATCCTCACCGCCCAGCTCAATTGCCACATCAGTCATCGGCACTATTTTTTTGACTGCCGCACTTGTTGCAACAACCTCCTGTACGAAATTAATGCCCAGCGCTTTGCCGAGTCCTATACCTCCCGATCCCGTGATATTCACAAGGAGAGAACAACTGCCCAATTGCTGCTTTGCTTGCTCTAAAAGACTGTGAAGCGTAGCTTGCGTGCGAGAAAAATGACGGCGGTATTCTCCGAATACTATTTCGCCGTTGCTGTCAACCAAAACCAATTTCACCGTGGTTGAGCCTATATCTATGCCTGCTCGGTATTGTATCATTTGTAATTTTTCCTATGTGTGTTATTCGCGTTTTTGAAAATCGCGATTTTTTCCTGCGTAACAACGCAAAAATTTTTTATAAATCTGTTTCTTCCGTTCAATTTCCGACAACATTCCACATCTGAGAAATTCCTTTAGTGGATTGGCCGATGCCTAAGTTCAATTCTCAAATGACACTTACATTTACGTTTGGTTTCGATGAGCTTGTACCTATTCCGATTTTTTCGGTATAGCATACTATCTGAAATATTTCAGCAAGCTCCACATAGATACCAGTTTTTTATCAAATTGCGAAATTTATTATATTCTGACTGCGAATTGCAATTGTCTATGCGAGATTTTGCTATACATTGATCCCAATGCTTGCTGTCATTTTCAGAAATTACCTTGCGCAATATTATACAGCACCGCGCATTTTGTGTCAAACCGGTCGTGTCGGTGGAGAGCGAAAATTTCGTTTTTTTTCGGAGTGACGAAGTTATTTAATGAAAACAAAATGCTGTGTAAACCGATCAATTAAGTGACAAATACACTTTACTTTTCGATAACTTTTACATTTACGGGAAAAACCGCATGCCCGAAGCTGCAACCGGCTCATAATCTTTTATATAACTGCTACTTATTAGCCGTTTTTGCCACGAAACAAATATATTTGACAATAAGCAGTCTGCAATGTTAAAATATCAACGGCGAGGTAACCCATGATGAATATTGTAATCGGTATCGCAGGCGGAACAGCTTCGGGCAAAACCACCGTAGCCGAAAGGCTTTTTGAGGCATTCGGCAACGATGCGATATTGCTCAGTCACGACTTTTACTATAAACAGCATGACGACCTGTCGTTAGAGGAAAGGGCGCTGCTCAACTACGATCATCCCGACAGCTTGGATACCGATTTGATGATTGAGCATATAAAAGAGCTGAAAAAAGGCAATTCCATTATGCACCCCACCTACGATTTTACACAGCACATGCGCAATGTTCAGTGGCAAAAAATGGACAGTGCAAAAATCATCATAGCGGAGGGCATTTTGATATACACCGATAGTAGACTGTGCCGTCTTTGCGACATAAAATTATTCGTAGACGCCGACGCCGATGTACGCTTTATACGCCGTCTGACACGTGACGTGAAGGAACGCGGGCGCAGTATGGATTCGGTAGTTCATCAATATCTCACCACTGTCAAGCCCATGCACGAACAATTTGTAGAGCCGTCCAAGGCTAAAGCCGATTTGATAATACCGCAGGGCGGTCACAACGAAATTGCCATAAATATGATAATCGACGGCATCAAGAAAAAGTTGAACTGATATGAAAATAGATTTGGAGCAGGTTGCAAACGCACGCGATTTGGGCGGCATTGTGACGCCATACGGAAAGATACAATATAACCGTCTGATACGGTCGGGACACCTTAGCATTATCAGCGCAAATGACACAGCAACTCTCAAAAAACACGGATTGGGACGAGTGATCGACTTGCGTACACCGACGGAAATAGCCAATCATCCCGACGGCAGTATGGATGATGTGGAGTTCGTCAATATATCCATTATGAGCGCCACCACCTTTGGCATCAGTTACGAAACGCTGGATGGCCCCACGATCGCCGTCAAGCTGCAAGCAGGCATCGACCGCATGCTGGCGCGCGGCGAAACGCCAATGGAGCATATGCGCATATTATACCGTCAATTTGCGGAAAATCCGCATAGTCACGAGGGATACGGTAAATTTCTCAAAATACTTGCAAATAAACCCATTGACGGCGCAACATTGTGGCACTGCAGCGGCGGCAAAGACCGATGCGGTACCTGCACGGCGCTGCTGCTTCATTGCCTTGGAGCAAGCCGTGACGATATAATGTACGACTATCTGCAAACCAACGAACAGGTAAACGAACATGCGCAAAGTATTCTTGCAAAGGTACGTCCGCACGTATCCGCAGACAGGCTGGAGTTGGTAAGATCTATGCTGCTTGTGGAACAAAGCTATTTGGAAAGCTTTTGGAACGAAATAGAACGTAATTTCGGCAGTGCGGATAGCTTTGTACGTCACTGCGGAGTAACGGACAGTGAGGTGCAGAGGCTTCGCGCCAACTATTTGCAGTAACAACTTTTTAACTGCGCTGCATTGTATACGGCATATCGTAATGAACAATTGAAAAGGGAGCGGCTTTTTCAGTCGCTCCGATTTATTTTTATATTGAGATTATGTATTATATGTTTCGTACTGTATAATAAGAGTTTTTATACGCGCCTGTGCAACCGCGCTGTACTCAAAAAACGCGTACTTTTTAGCGACGTCGAAATTCAACACCACTTTGAGTCCATCAAGCTTGTACGCAACTTGTGCTTTATGATTTAGATCACTGCCCAAATAAATGAGATTGTTTTTCAGTTTGTCGTTTTGATTAAATTCCTCAAATTCTATTTCTATGCGCGTTATATATGCATTTGTGACAGTAAAGCGCAAATGAGAGTTTGCATACAACCGTCCGTACGTATTGGCATTGCCGTCGTAGCGATAAGTTATGTAGGGATCAACCTCCACATCCACTCCGCTTGGTGTTGTAACAATTTCCTCAACCGATACAATGTTGAGAGGATACTCTGCAAATGTCACTTGGATATTTACATCGCCTTTGACCTCGTAGTCCAACGAACCGTTATGCATTGTGTAGGATTTACCGTTGATAACAAAGCTGCCGATAAGTACACCGCTGTAGTCAACATACTCGAAGTGCAGCGTTTCACCCAAAATAGGTTGATCGTAATAGCAGCTTTGAGTGACCGAAATGTAATTTACAAACGTATAATAAGCGGAACTCGAATGAGCATAAAATTTGTCGGGCTGGGCTTCAAAGGTCATATCTGCCGTTACGGTTACCGTGTTAGGCTTGCCGTCGTCTACGGACACTATTTCCAAATCCACCAGATCTGCGCCGTCGCTTGTACCAAGCAAACATCCTTTAAGAGTGACGATATCGCCTTCGTTAATTGTATTTAACGCGTATTTGGTATCATTAACGGTAAAAATAATGTCATCACTGTCATCAGTTAGCCAAATAGCGTTGTCCTGTATCATAAATACCGACGCAGAAATCTGATATTTCTCTATGCTGGGAACATCGAGAAAATCCTTCGCGACATTTTTTAATTCGGCGATACTTCTCAGCTCCATAGGCGTTAGGGCAGGGAGATAAACATCTTCGTCCGTGAGAGGAAACTGATCTGTTTGTGTCTTGAATTTTTTCCCGCAAAATGTGCAGGCAAAATGCTCCACCCAGCCCTTTTCGGTTTCTGTCGCCGCCTTGGCGGAAACTGAGACAATATTGTGGGGCAACAGATCTTCATACTCTTTTTTTCTGTCGTGGCAAACGGAACATTCGTACCAATGATATCCCTGTTCCGTGCATGTTGCATCGCGGTAATCAACGGGATCGAGCTGATAGTTGTGCTCTCCCTTTGGCAGAACGGTTGTTCGGATGTGTTCACATTCAGAGCATTTTTCTTTTGTATAGCCCTCTGTCAGACAGGTGGCAGCCTTGCTGTCCTGCGTTACGTAGCTGTGCCCTGCTGCACTTTGTTTTGCTCCGCATACGGTGCATGTGTGCCAATGGCTGCTGTCGTCCGACTGCCAAGCTTTTGCCCAAATATGATCGATGGTTGGGATTGTTTCTGTTTGTCTGTCTCCGCAAACGGAGCACACCTTTTCCACACTGCCCTTTTGCGTGCATGTGGGTTCCTTGCGAGTTGTTTCGTCGTATTTATATTTGTGTCCTGCGGCAGGTATTGTTGTGTGAAAAGTATAGCCGCATACAGAACACTTCTTGTCCTGATGCCCTTGAACACTGCATGCAGGCGCTTTGTTGCGCCCGTCGGGACAGTCAGCGTCCTCAAGAGTATGCTGTTCCTTTACCGTTTCGCCGCAGCGCTTGCAGCTGTAAAAATGCCCCTCATCATTGCGATAAGCAAAAACCGATTTGTCCGTATTGTGCCCCAATGCCGGCGTTGTTTCAGTTTGAGACAAACCACAATCGCAGAATGTGACCGTTACCCCGTCTTTGACACATGTTGCACTTTGCGAGGACAGTTGCATATTGTGCGCTGCCCGACTTCCTTTCTGCTCAAGCGTGCATGAGCTGCACTGTTTCCAATGCTCCGTATCGTTGTGATTGTATTGAAAATCGTGAGGTACAACGGGAAGTATAGTTTCTTCGGTTGCGCCGCAACGGCATTGCATCACCATGCTGCCCTGCTCGGTACAAGTAGCCGCATTGAAGCTCTTTTGTGTATCAAAGCTGTGGCTGACGCGACTGTTCGGCTGCGGCATCAGACACATTTCACATACCCTCCAATGCTCACCGTCATCGTATTTGTAAACATTAAATTTGTGATCGAGCTTAGATAAAATCTGCGAAACCGACGCACCGCACTCACACGTTGCAGTCTGCAAGCCTTCCTCCGTACATGTGGCATGCCTTACATCGACAATATTGTCGTAGCTGTGCGCTTCCTTTTCTGTTTTGTAGTCGCAGCGACGACACATCTTGCAGTGTGTTTCACCGTCATCCGACGATACATAAATCAAATCATGTCCCAATGCGGGGATCGGGTCGGTATAGCCGCTCCCACAAGCGCATACGTATATATTACTGCCCTTTTCCGTACAGGTAGCAGGGATCGTTGAGCTCAGTATATAATTATGCGTGTGCTGTTGGGTAGTACCGGTAGGATCCTTTGTAGGCGGATTGGGTTTTTCGGGTGTAGTGCCGTTGGAATTGTGACATGCAACTAATGTACATACACAAACACAAAGCGCCAATATCAACAATAGTAATAAAATATTTTTTCTTTTGTGTGATTTCATGTTTCCTCAAATACAAAGCTTTTATTAGATTATATAACTTTAATTTAGATAAATCAATATTGCTCAATAAATTTAATGACTGCAATAACAACAAAAATAAGAATATATTTACCATAGAATAAATTTCTCTTTGTTTTTGAAGCTTTCCAAGATATCCCAATGAGCAACAAAATAAACGTTTGGCAACAACACAAAACAAATTCACTTTTTTAATTCTCTGAGGAAGTTATAACTTCCTATGTGCAATAGAAAATCAGATTTCAGGTTGAGATAATACTCTCTCCAAGCCCTGCCCATAGAAATGGTAAAGTTTAAAAAAGTACAAATCACCGCAAGCTTTAAAGATAAAATCAACAGGATCGCTTTGTATAAAAGAGAATTGAAATTCGTGGATAAAACCGGTTTGTATGAGCTTGCAAAACACTGTGTAAATAGACTCGTTTCTTGCGGTAAAATTATCCTGCCCAAAAGCGGCAAAACACTCAAGTCGTTCGACTTGAGTGTTTTGAATTAGCCTAAAATGAAATTTTGGGGTCGCTTAGCGCGACAGCCAGATGGATTTGAGCAATACTACAAAGCCAAGGCAACGGCAACGGAACAAGCCACGGTCGCACCAACCATCGGGTTGTTGCCCATGCCTATAAGTCCCATCATCTCAACGTGCGCCGGAACAGAGCTGCTGCCCGCAAATTGAGCGTCACTATGCATACGTCCCAGTGTGTCCGTCATACCGTAGGACGCCGGACCTGCCGCTACATTGTCCGGGTGAAGCGTACGCCCTGTGCCGCCGCCGCTTGCAACAGAGAAATATTTTTTGCCGTTTTCCTGACACCACTTTTTGTAGGTTCCCGCAACGGGATGTTGGAAACGCGTGGGATTTGTGGAGTTGCCCGTAATGGACACATCAACCTTTTCGAAACGCATTATGGCAACGCCCTCATTGACATCATCTGCGCCGTAGCAACGCACCTTCGCGCGCTCGCCGTCGGAAAATGCCACCTCACGTACGATGTTGAGCTCGCCCGTGTAGTAGTCATACTTTGTTTGAACATAGGTAAAGCCGTTTATACGTGAAATGATGTATGCGGCGTCCTTGCCGAGACCGTTAAGTATAACGCGCAGAGGTTTTTTGCGTGCCTTGTTGGCATTGCGGGCAATACCGATCGCGCCCTCGGCGGCCGCAAAGGATTCGTGCCCAGCAAGAAATGCAAAGCAGTCCGTTTCTTCTCTCAACAGCATTGCACCCAAATTGCCGTGTCCCAAACCGACTTGGCGTTGATCTGCCACGCTGCCCGGAATACAGAATGCCTGAAGTCCCAAGCCGATGCACTCGCTTACCTCAGCGGCGTTCTTTACGCCCTTTTTGAAAGCGATTGCACAACCGAGAGTGTACGCCCAAACTGCATTTTCGAATGCAATCGGCTGCACGCCCTTGACTATTTCTTCTACGTTTACGCCGTGGCTGAGACACAGCTCACGCGCTTCTTCGAGGTTTTCGAGTCCGTACTTTTTGAGTTCGGAGTTGATTTTGTCTATTCTTCTTTCATAACCTTCAAATGTGACAGCCATTGTTTGCTCCTCCTTACTCATTGCGCGGTACTATGTATTTAGCGGCGTTTTCGTAACGTCCGTAGTGTTTCTTTGCCTTGTTGAGCGCCTCATTGGCGTCCATACCTTCGGATATGTTTTTCATCAATACGCCGAGATTGACGTATTCGTAACCGATAATTTCATTGCCCTCATCCAGTGCGAGATGTGTAACATAACCCTCTGCCATTTCCAGATAGCGAGGACCCTTCTTGGCAGTGGAATACATCGTACCCACCTGACTTCTCAAACCTTTACCGAGGTCCTCAAGTCCTGCACCGATAGGCAAACCGTCATCGGAAAATGCCGATTGAGTGCGTCCGTAAACGATTTGCAAAAACAGTTCGCGCATAGCAACGTTGATTGCATCGCACACTAGGTCGGTGTTCAAAGCTTCGAGTATGGTCTTGCCGGGCAAAATTTCCGCCGCCATAGCCGCCGAGTGAGTCATACCGGAGCAGCCGATAGTTTCAACGAGCGCTTCCTGAATGACTCCGTCTTTAACATTTAGCGTAAGCTTGCATGTTCCCTGTTGAGGTGCACAGCAGCCGCAGCCGTGCGTCAAGCCGTTGATATCCTTGATTTGCGTAGCAGCGACCCATTTTCCTTCTTCGGGAATGGGTGCGGGACCGTGATTGCAACCCTTTGCAACGCATTGCATCAATTCTACTTCGTGTGAATATTGCATAGATTGATTGTCCTCCCAAAAATAAATTACAATGAAATAAGTATATCACAATAAGTTTGTTTACGCAATATTTTGCAAAAAAATTTGACAATATAGGATTGATTTATGACATCCTAAAATTTTACTAATCTATCTCAGCTATACGCGTATATTCGCGCAAAGGATAGACGCCGTCATGCGCTTCTCCAAACGCCGTTCGACTCATATCACCGCCCGTTATGCGCACTACGCCTGCACGTATGAGCATATCCGCAAGCGTTTGCTTATCCTCGGCAAGGCAAAGTAAACCGCACGTTTGCAGATATCCTTTGTTGGGCTTGAGCGTCTTAACTACGCAGTCACGTGGCAATGCCTTTATCCAAACATTTCTGTGTGTTTTGGATAGCTGAAGCTCTGTACCCTTGCACACTTCCACAGAAACTCCGTCTGCCGTCAACACATCATCGCCTGCTCCTTCCAGTATTTTTGTGTACAGCTCTACCGCGTTGCGTCCGCGCATAGCGATATTCGCTTTGCCGAGACGGTTGTTTTCCTCGCGAAAAATGTCGAAAAAGCGGCGAGCAAATTTTTTTAGCTCTTCCGAGCTGTCGGTATCAAGATAAATGCCCTGACATGAAGAGCACAGCAATTGTTCCGTTGAGCAAATATGGCAGGCGAGGGCGCGAAGCTGCTCATCCGATGCGCTTATTGTCGCATAAGCAAAGGACAGCTTGTGACCCCAAGGAATTATTTTGGTGTTGATATCGCACATATCACGTGCAGCACGTTGGGCTATGTCTCCTCCCCACACCACAACTCCGTCCGCCAAGTGCGCAAGACGTTTGAGCGTTGCAAGCTCGGTAGATGGTACATCGAACACATAGATGTAGTCGGCAAGCGAGGGTTCTTCCGCGATGAGATCGGAAAGTAATTTAACGGACATACCGCTATCACCCGACGGCAATTTGAGCACATTGATATTGCCCGCAAGCAAACCTTCGGCGACGCTGAAAGCGGGCAAACCGTCCACGTTGCCTGCCGCAATATGAAAAAGCACGCCAAGCGGGACAATTCTGCGCGTTGTACCGCAATACAGCGGAGGCAACTCACGCCAATCCTTGCCCAACTCTATCTCACACTTGTAACGCAGCATCTCCGCAGAAAAAGCCTTCGCCATTGTCTGATAACGATCATACTCTATGCCGAAATCCTTTAACAACGGCAATGCGATGTTATCATAGCGACCTTCTGCCGCTTTGCGGTACAGCTTATCACCCGCAGCAATAACCGTTTCCGCTGTGATAGGGGACTGATTGGACAATGTTGCGGCAATATCTCCTTCCAATCGGTCGATAAGTTCATTTTGCATGCTGTCGGGATAAATTTTGCCTTTATATAGTATCATAAATCCTCCTTTAACATGTCTTTAAGCAGGCTTTCGGCACCCTGTGCACATGTAACTATATCCTTGACGCCCGTTCTGCCCAATATTTCCAAGTGGGGCGCGGATGCTCCGCAAGGACAGCCCTCATTGTGCAGCACGCCGATATCATCCGTCAGGATGCTAAGCATTGGTCCGCTGTCAAAGACAGGAGTGAGTAAATTGACCAAGCCCGCCTCACCGTAGGGAAGCGGCTTAAGTGTGTCTACATCGCGTATTATGACCCGACTGTAAGCCGGTACGTGAAAATGGTGAAAGCGGCAATCGGTATAAAGAATCGGATGTTCCACTGCACCGAAAAACTCCACGACATGTTTATCATCCACACCTAAAACCTCGTAACAGAGCTTGTAGAACTCCTCCTTACTGACTTTTTCCGCATAAAATTGTTTCCATCCGCCGCCGAGACACACCAAAGAGCCTTTAGGTAATCTTACAGATATACCCTCTTCCTTCATCTGCCGCAGCAAAAAGAAGGTATAGGCGGGAAACCCCATCGTGCGCACGGG
Organism: uncultured Clostridia bacterium; assembly: GCA_947630455.1. Classification (GTDB taxonomy): domain Bacteria; phylum Bacillota; class Clostridia; order Christensenellales; family CAG-314; genus Fimimonas. The sequence goes on along the minus strand of CANRHP010000004.1, from coordinate 52,999 downwards.
AAGATGTCCTTTGGAATATTTTACGAGCTTTGATTTGATATTAGCAAGATCAAGCTTGTATCCTCCTTGTTTGCGCTCCAAAGCATACACACGGGAAGCGGCAGGCGCAAAAAAAGTAAAGCCCCAGGCAGATTTGGACGCGCCGAGACTGTTGTCACGACATGGACGGTAACCGAAGATCACGTAGCGAGTCAGCCTCGCCGACCAAAGCTTGTGATAGCGCGCGACGCGGCACACCATTTTGAAGGCGTTTCGCATACTGCGCATATTGAAGCCCACAAAGGACTTTGCCCCGCTTGTGCCACTGCTCGTCACCTTCAATATCAAGCGCCGTGCAGACATTGACGTCAATCGGTGACGTTTGAGATAGAGCGTTGGCAAAAAGGGTAATCGTGCAAGGTCAATCGACGTTTTGATGTCGTCGGGTGAAAAGCCTTCTCTATCCAGTATTTCGCAATATTCGCGACAGTGTTTATACTGATATCGACAGTTGTCACGCATTGCTTTTACAAACAATGCGTCAGATTTGTCGGGATCGTAGATTTTGCGAACAGAAAACAATCTATTTACGTTTGACATAACAATATTTTACCTTTCGTTACGTGTGAAAATATTCAAAAATATAGGCAGACAATGTCTGCCGCAATAAATTGATCAGTTCCAACTCATTCGGGATAACTCTAAACCGTCCGGAGAGAACAAGATTGCGCCTCCTTCATCCAATATCAAATAACACGGCTGACCGTCTCGCGGACGAGCAAGCGAACCCACATTGCATAAATAAACTCCGTTGTTTGTGCCGAGCATTCCCATGTGCGTATGACCGTAAACGAGAACATCTCCATTTTTGAGCAGCGGCGGTATGCGCATAGCATTGTAGCGATCACCGTGAGTAAAAAACAGCGTTCGCCGAAAATGATACATCAAAGCGTTGTCCTCCATTTCGCAGGGCAACAAAATTTCGGCTGTACGGTAATCGTTGTTGCCTCTAACGAGATACAACACTCCCTCCATACTGTTCAGTGGCTCTGCCATTTCCGATGGACTGCTCCAACCGAACAGATCGCCGCATATCACGGTCTTATCCGGTTTTACACTGCGGCTGATTTCCGCTGCGCGTCGTATTGCATCGACGCTGCCGTGAAAATCCGCAAAAACCAAAATTTTCATATCTCAATGTGCTCTATGCCGTCCTTGTCACTACGTTTGTATACAACAAAACGATTACCTATACAAAGTACAGGTTCGCAGCCAAGGCATTCGCATACTTCACGACACATTTCTCTTGCGGAAAGCTCACAGCTTTTGAGCGCCGCTACTTTTACTAATTCGCGGTGGTAAAGCGCCACCGCTATTTCTTTTACAATATTTTCCGTCAGTCCTTCTTTGCCAACGGTAACAAGCGGTTTAAGCGTGTTGGCTAATGATTTTAATCTGCTTCTTTGTTTTGTTGTAATCATATTTCCTCTAATCGACAAACTCAAATTCTATATCACCGATAATAACGGTACTGCCATCTGTGGCGCCGCGCTTACGCAATTCCGCAACTACGCCGCGATCTCTGATCACCCGTTGAAAATAGCGAAAGCTGTCATAGTCGTCCAAATTCACCTTTCGGTTCAACTCTTCTACCAATCCTCCGGTAACTTCGAAAACTCCTTCCTCCAGCATATCTATCTCGAAATCGTCGGATTGTTCCTTTTGTAGTTTTACCGGCGTAAAGCTCATTGGCTCCGGAGGAGGCAAAAGCGCCAATTGTTTTACAATACAGGTAATGAGCTCTTCTGCGCCCTCATGGATAATGGTCGTCATTGGAATGATCTCGTACTTATTGCCGTACTTCGCCCGAAACCGTGCCAAATTTTCTTCTGCGCCGGGCATGTCCATTTTGTTGGCAGCCACAATCATAGGTAAATCCTTCAATTTGGCGTCGTAGCTGTAAATCTCGGTATTTATCAGCTCGAAGTCAGACAGTGGGTCGCGATCTTCACTGCCGGAAATATCCAACACATGCACAAGCAAGCGCGTCCTTTCTATATGACGCAAAAAGCCGAGTCCGAGTCCGGCGCCCTCACTTGCGCCCTCGATCAGTCCGGGAATGTCCGCCATAACAAAGCTTGTGTCGTAATAGCCTACCACTCCGAGATTTGGACTGAGCGTTGTAAAATGGTAGTTTGCAATCTTGGGCTTCGCGTCGGACACAACGGAGAGCAGCGTGCTTTTACCCACATTGGGAAAGCCAACCAAACCTACGTCGGCAATGGTCTTAAGCTCCAAGGTCACTTCATATTCCTGTGTTTTTACACCGTGTTCGGCAAACGACGGAGATTGTCTACGAGAGGTTTTGAAATGCCAGTTACCTCTGCCGCCCTTGCCCCCTTGAAGGATTACCTCGCGTTGGCCGTCCGCAAACATATCCGCCACAATTTCTCCGTCATTATTTTTGATCACGGTGCCAACGGGCACTTTTACTACAATATCGGCGCCCTGTTTGCCAAAGGATCGCTGTCTGCCCCCGTTTTCGCCGTCGCCCGCACGAAAATGCTTTTGATAATGAAAAGCGTTAAGCGTGTTTTCGGAGGATGTTGCAACAAATATGACGTCACCGCCTTTTCCGCCATCACCGCCGTCGGGACCGCCGTTGTTGATATATTTTTCTGTATGCAAGCTGGCTGAACCATTGCCGCCGTTGCCTGCCTTGATGTAAATTTTTACCTTATCTATAAACATATTTTACCTGCCAAAGCTTTCAATCGCCTTTTGCGCCTCTGTCAATGCGTCATGTACTGCCTCCGCCACCGTTTTACCGCCGGAGGCGTCTCCTCCGATGTAGACATTGGTAAACGAATGACGGATGTCGCCGTTGCAACCGTCAACAATACTATTGTCAAAGCTACTGCCCAAAGCGGACACAACCACGTCACAGCTCATATTACGCACTTGGTCGGTAACAATAAGCTTACCCCTTCCCTCGCTTTCCGTTTGAGCCAACGTCAGAACAAGACTATTTTGCTTTTCTATTGCAATAGGCGCAACGTTATAGATAAATTGCACCCCTTCTTCTTGGGCGGCAGCCGCTTCCTTGTCGAAAGCCGGCATATCCGAACGCGTACGACGGTATGCCACAGTGACTATTGAACCTTTTCTTGCAGCAAGCCGCGCGCAATCCATTGCAGTATTTCCGCCGCCAATGACTACGATCTTTTTACCGTTGAAGTTGACGCACTTCTTCCGAAATTCACTCTCCGAGTCGAGAAAAACGCTGAATGGAGTGGAAAATTCCTCTCCTTTGACCCCCAAAGTGTACAATTTTTGTGCGCCGGTCGAAAGAAATACGACATCGAATTGTTTTGTCAGCTCCGCAAGCTTTGCGGCGTCTACGTTTTGCTCCACAACGGAAAATTTACCCGCCGCTTGCTCCTCTATACGCTTGAGAGCCTGTCTCGGAAGGCGAAAATCCGGAATGAGCCAAAGTGTGGAAAGAAGCTTTTTGCGTTCAAAAATAGTAACAAAAGCGCCTTGCTCGTACAGCTTTGATGCAAATGTCAAGCCGGCGACACCGCCGCCCACAACCGCGATTCTGCGGCCCTTGGCAAGCTGACCGACACGCTGAAGCTTGTAGGGATTGTCGGCAAATACAGCCCGTTCCACCGCTCCCACGGCAACTGCAGCCTTACGCGCCGAAAGCACACATCCGCCTTGACATTGCTGCTCATGAGGACAGACATAACCGCACACCTCTCCGAACGGGTGTCCTATAAGGTGGACTGCGTCTTGTTTTCTCCCCTGCGCCACAAGCTGCAAAAAAAGCGGAATATCATTGCCTACGGGACATGCCGCCTTGCAGCGTGGTTTTGCACAATGCAAGCAACGATTACATTCCTCTGTAAAATTGACGCTATCAATGTTCGGCATGATGTTCCTCGTAGTATTTGCAATAGCTTTTCACTGAACATTGGTCGCACAGCGGTCGCTGAGCTTTACACACGTATCTGCCGTGCAGCAATATGTAGTGATGACTGTCTGCCCATTGTTCCCTAGGAATGACCTGCATAAGTTGTTTTTCGGTGTCCAGTACGTTGTCGGCGCTCGCAATGCCAAGCCTGTTGGATACGCGAAAAACGTGAGTATCCACTGCAATAGCCTGTCCGCCGAAACCGACGGCATACACAACGTTGGCGGTTTTACGTCCAACTCCCGCAAGAGTTTGAAGATCGTCGAGATTGTCGGGTATATTGCCGCCGAAGCGCTCTACAACATCGTGCGCCATCTGTTTTAGATGAGCCGCCTTTGTGTGATAAAATCCACAGGAACGAATGAGCATTTCCAAACGTTCGGTGGGTATTGCAGCAAGCTTGTCCACCGTCGGAGCCTCGTTAAACAATGCCGGAGTTACCAAATTGACTCGTTTGTCTGTACACTGCGCGGACAAAATAACCGCAACGATCAACTCATACGGAGAGTTGAAATGCAATTCGCTCTTGGCGTCCGGAAAATCTTTTGAAAGTATTTCTAAAATAGCTTTTGTATCTGTCACGTCCGTTTGCTCCTCAAAAAGGGAAGGGTACAACAATTCGGCTGATTTAATTAAATTTAACCAAATATATTATACCCCAAATGCCGTAAATTTTCAAGAGTTTGCACTGTATTCACAGACGAGTAAGCGTACCGCCGCTGTATGTGTTTTTGTAGAGAAAAAATCCGACAAAGCTTTCGCCGCGTGACAACACTTGCCTCATACGAAAAAAGTCGTCGCGGGAGAGCTTTACAGATAATCCGCATCCAACACCTGCGCCACGCGGAGTGGACACAAGCGCGCAGGTGACGCCGTTGCTTATCAAATAATTGTATGCCTTTATTGCAACGTTTCTCGAACGGTACACGGCTAAAATATATTCCATAATTTTCTCCTTATGTAAAAGGCGCAACCCGTGGCATACGGCAAAAATATTCCCATAAAATATATTACTGAACAAGTGTCAAAAAAGTGTGTGGAGAATAATATGATTTACCTCGACAATGCCGCTACGACTAATTACAAACCGCAGCAAGTTATTGACGCGGTGACGGACTGTCTGACAAAGTATCCTTACAATCCAAACCGCAGTGGAAACAAGCTGTCGCTCACACTGCAGGAAAAGCTGTACGAAACTCGCCGCAAACTGCACCTGATGCTCAACAACGACAGCGAGCTGCATGTGGCGTTTACCGGAGGCTGTACTGCAGCGCTGAACCTCGCGATACTCGGCACAGCGCAGCGAGGACACGTGGTTATCACCGCAACCGAGCACAACTCCGTATTACGGCCGGTAATGCAGCTTAAAAAGAAAGGCTATGTCGAAGTTTCCGTTGCGCAACCCAATTCCGCCGGGATGATCACTGCCGAAGAAATAGAACGATGCTTGCGACCCAATACTTACCTTGTGTGCGTGTCACATGCAAGCAATGTTACAGGAACTGCGCAAAATGTGGACGAAATCGGTCTCGTATGCCGACGCCGCAATGTAAAACTGTTGGTGGACTGCGCTCAAAGCATTGGTTACTTTGCTCTTGATATGGCAAAAGCAAATGTTGACATGGTAGCAATAGCTGCGCACAAAGGACTGCATGCAATGCAAGGCGCAGGCGCCCTGATATTCGGCAAGCGTGCCATTCCCCGTCCAATAAATTACGGCGGAACAGGGACGGAAAGTCACCTGTATTACCAGCCGAACACAGTGCCTGACTGTCTGGAAAGCGGCACATTGCCATGTCCTGCCATTCTTGCAATGAATGCCGGTTTGGATTGGTGGCTGGCGAACTGGAAACACAATCGAGAAACGGTTGTGGAAATGCAGCGCACCATTCTCGAAGGACTGCAAAAAATACACGGTGTAACAATTTACTCTCAACCGAATAAGAGCGGCATTGTGGCTTTTAACATAGGTAAGCGGGACAGTACGGAAATTTCCGATCTGCTCGCCGAAAAATATGATGTGGCAGTACGCGGCGGGCTGCAATGCGCGCCATTGATGCACCGATATCTGGGCACCTTTGAGCAAGGCGTCGTGCGTGCTTCCGTCAGCTGTATTACAGAAAAGGAAGAATGTTATTCTTTACTCAACGCAGTGGAAATGATTTCCAAGTCGTCGATATAAGGGCAAATCCAACATTAACGATAGCGATAAGAAAACAAATAAAAATTTTGTTACCGAAATACATCTGTGAACAAATCACAAAAACAGCGAGAAATATTTCCTCGCTGTTTTTCTGTCATAACTATATTTTCTCTTACCGCAGAAGGTTTTTAGTACTCCAAGCCGTTTAGCCAGGACTGTACATTGCCTTGCGTTGAATTGCCGGAAAAGTGCATACCGCTTTGCCAAATTGCGCCGCTTGTTAGGCTGTGCAAATTATTTGCGCTACTGCCCATAGGACTGCTTGCCGAGGTGCAGAACGGGATTATCGTCTTGCCGGAAAAATCGTAACTTTCGAGAAAAGTATAGATGATCTTCGGTGCTTCTTCCCACCATATTGGATAACCGAGAAAGATAACTTCATAATCCGCCATATTTTTGACGTTGCCGCTGATTGCAGGACGAGCCGAATCGTCGTTTTGCTCTTTTGTCGTACGACTGCTGCTGTCGTTATAATTCAGATCGGCGTTCGTATAAGGTTCGGCAGGTGTGATCTGATAAAGCGTACCGCCGGTAAATTCCGCAATATAGCCCGCTATTTTTTCCGTGTTGCCGGTGCAGGAAAAGTACGCCACAAGAATATGACTTGTTCTTGTCGTGTCCGAGAAAACAACTTCAACCGTTTCCTTGCCCATATCCCAATATTTTGACGACGCTGCCATGAGGGTTTCCCATTCCGCAGAAGTGCCATTGTAATTTATCTTTGTGATCGCGCTGTCGGAAATGGCATATTTTTCAATGGAAGTAACAGATGTCGGAATCGTGAGCACCGTAAGCGTTGCTCTGCGAAACGCCGCCACACCTATCTTTGTAACCGTTTCGGGAATGACACTCGTATTGCTGCCGCGAATAAGAGTATGCGTTGAGTTATCTATGAGGCAATTCCCCTCTCCCGAATAACGGGTGTTTTCCGCCGCAACCGTGATTGTTTTCAAACCGCCGCAGTTGTTGAAAACGTCATCACCGAGGGAGTTCAATCCTGCAGGCAAATAGATGGATTTGAGTGCGCTGTTGCCCGAAAATGCGTTGTTCCCGATCTTTTCAAGTTTGCTGTTTGTACCGATATCCACCGAAACGAGCGCGGACTGATTGTGGAAAGCGTTTTTGCCGATTTCCGTCACGCTGTCGGGAATGGTCACGGAGAGAATCTCCGACATGTGCTTTGAGTAGGCAAACGCGCTGTCGGCAATTCCGACGACGGGCACGCCGTCATGTTCGGCGGGAATGACAATACTTGCCAACTGCCCACTGTCGCCCGTGACGATAAATCCTTCAACGCTCTTTTCGAACGTAAGCATCTCACTTGGCACAAGCGTATCCTGTTTCTCCGTCCAATGGGCGTAAAGCGTGATATTTTCGTTAACGCGGTCGGTGGCAAAGTTCCATTGCACAGCGTCGCTTGACGAGCGATACCAACCGTTAAATTCACAATTGCTTTTAGTAGGAGAAGTAGGCACTGTGGCGGGATTTCCCGCGAGTACTCGCTGACTGTCAACCGCGCTTCCTCCTTGACTGTCAAAGGTCACGGTGTAATATATATCGTATTCGTGATCATTTTTGTTGCTGTTGTTGCCGCCGCCTTTTTCGCCGCAAGCGGAGAGAACAAAATTCATACAAAGCAAAACAGCTAATAAAATATAAACAAGCTTTTTCATGATAGTTTGTTCCTTTTTCTATTTTCCAAGACAATTTCTTTCGTTTTCTGCGTAAATTTTGCGGATAAGTCTGGTATATTTTGGGTTTTCATCCAAATGCTTTTTCTTTGCAAGAACGACCTTCGCAGGGGAGTGCGGAAAGTCGCTTCCGTACACGATTTTATCTTCGCTCGCCACCATTAGCAGCATATCGAGGGCGACGGGTTCGGGGTCTCCCGCGATATCGAAATATAAATTTTGAAATTCTTTTTGTACATCCACAATCTCCATAATGTCGAGCGACGCCAATACTTGCGAAACGCCTGTAAATCGCTGCAGCATATAGGGTAGAAACGAACCTGTATGCGGAATAACGAACCGAATTTTCGGAAATTTAGTCATGACTTTATGTGCTATCATGTTGAGAACCGTCCGCGTCGTATCGGTGGGATACTCAAAGATTGCGGCAACCTTTCCCGTGATAAGCGTTTGGGGATACTCTGCGGCTCTCTGCGGATGAATGATCGCAAGCGCGCGATTTTTATCGAGTTCCCTCATAAAATCATCCAGTAAAGGATCGCCCAAATATACCCCGCCAGAATTTGTCGTGAGCTTCACGCCGACCGCACCAAGCTTCTCCTTTGCATAGCGGTATTCTTCAATCGCAGCGTGTGCATAAGGAAGGGGAACGGAAGCGACAAAGGAGAATTTGTCGGGATATTTTTTGCAGATTTCCGCAATGGAACAATTGACTTCCCTGTGTATTTTTGCAGTGAGCCTCTCATCGTCGCACCAAAGGTGCGGCGTGGGCGAAGAAAGCACAGTATGCTCAATCTCCGCTTCCCGCATAAATCCGAGGTGTGCTTCCGTACTCCAATTTGGCAAAGCAAATCCATCGGCGACAATGGGGTCGATGCCCAAGGATTCCAATCCCCGCTTGTATTCCGGGGTAATGATATGTGCATGAAAATCTATCGCCATAGTGCACCTCTACAGGCGTTTAAGCTATTGATCCAGACTTCCACTTCGTTTTTCGAAGTCGACGAGGAAAATTTGTTGCCTTTAAACCATTCAACTCCGGTATCAAGTTTTTTCAAATTTGTAACGCTTGCCTCAATACCGGTGCCGCCCGAGGTGCAGAACGGAATTATCGTCTTGCCGGAAAAATCGTAACTTTCGAGAAAAGTATAGATGATCTTCGGTGCTTCTTCCCACCATATTGGATAACCGAGAAAGATAACTTCATAATCCGCCATATTTTTGACGTTGCCGCTGATTGCAGGACGAGCCGAATCGTCGTTTTGCTCTTTTGTCGTACGACTGCTGCTGTCGTTATAATTCAGATCGGCGTTCGTATAAGGTTCGGCAGGTGTGATCTGATAAAGCGTACCGCCGGTAAATTCCGCAATATAGCCCGCTATTTTTTCCGTGTTGCCGGTGCAGGAAAAATACGCCACAAGTATTGTCGAATCGGACGTTACAATTTTTCCCTTATCGTCGCCGCAAGCCGTAAATGTGAACAAAAAGCAGACAATTACCGCCATCAGAAAGCAGTACCGCCATTTGATTCTTTTCATTTCATTACTCCTAAAAATCAATTTATTTCGTTAAATTTTTGCACCTTCATTTTGAGACAATATTTCTCGCGCAGTGCGGCGATTTCCTTCATCATAGGGCTTTTATGATGGAAGTCGAGGGCTTCCTGATCTTCCCAAACGTCAATCAGCAAGATAGTTTCGGGATCGTCCACAGAAAGGAAATAATTATAGCGGAGATTGCCTTTTTCAGCGCGAATTTTTTCGACAAGCCCGCTTGCGTTCATTTCCTCAACAAATTTTCTCGCGCTGCCCTTCGTACCCGTATAATAGATATTAATGGTCAATGCCATGTTCCACCTCACTCACGGAAGCTTGTTGTATTCGTCCTCTGCGACAGGCTCAAGCCACTCGTTTGAGCTGTTTTCACCCGGCACCTCAATCGCGAGATGGGAGAACCAACTGTCCCTTGCCGCGCCGTGCCAATGCTTAACGCCCGCAGGAATGTTGATGCAGTCGCCCGGTTTCATCTCAACGGCTTCCTTGCCCCACTCTTGATAGTAGCCGCGCCCCGCAACGCAGATGAGAATTTGTCCGCCGCCTTTATCCGCATGGTGGATATGCCAATTATTTCGGCAGGAGGGCTCGAACGTAACGTTGAAAATGCCAACCTGTTGTTTAGAAACGGGGGCAAGGTAGCTTTTCCCGCTGAAATACTGTTTAAATCCGTCGTTCGGTGCGCCGATAGGAAATACCATTTCGTTTGCATGCGCCGCCATAGCCGTTTGCGCCGATTCTTCCACCCAAACCTCTTTCGCCATGTTGAATACCGCCCATGCTTTGGGCCAGCCGACGTAAAAGCCGACGTGCGTGACAACTGCAGCAATTTCTTTCCTCGTCACACCCGCCTTTTTGGCATTTTCAAGATGATAACGAAGCGAGCTATCCGTAACTCCCGACGACATAAGAGCCACTACTGTGATGATACACCGCATTTTGTGGTCTATATCGCGGTTGTTCCAATTTTCTCCGAAGAGAATATCGTCGTTATAATGTGCGAAGTCGGGGGCAAACTCCCCGAGAGACTTTCTTCCCGCATCCTGTGTGATCTTGTTCATATTGTTACTCCTTATAATTGATTATTTATATTCTTGCCAAGCTCATAGCCTTTGCCATATACCGAAAACAAGCCGTAATATCGGGTGTTCCGCAACCATATCCGAGAACTACGCCCCGTATTTTTTAAATAAGATACCATGCAAACGTTTTGAACAAATTGTGCTTTTGCGAACTGCCCGTCATTACAACGGATCCTTACAAATTCAAACTCGCCACCCAAGCTTTGAGAGAGCCTTCTGTGGCGCCGTTTACAAGCCTTCCTCCCTTCCAAACGGCGGTCGGAGCACACGGTTTCAATGCGCTTTCAGTTTTGTCCAGTCCGCTCCCTCCGCTTGTCGCAAAGAGAATGATGGTTTTGCCCTCAAAATCGTAGCTCTCGAGAAAGGTCTTGATAATTGCCGGCGCCGTGTACCACCAAATAGGGAAGCCGATAAACACGATGTCGTAGTCCGCCATATTTGCGAGGCGATTTTTGATTTCGGGTCGGGAGGCGGGATCGTTCATCTCTATCGACGAACGGCTCCTTTTGTTCCTCCAATCGAGGTCGGCACTTGTATAAGGCTCTTCGGGTTCGATCTCAAACAGGTCTGCATTCGCGGCTTTTGCAAGCGATATCGCCGTTCGTTTCGTCGTTCCGCTTGCAGAAAAATATGCTGCCAAAATTTTCCGACTCATCATTTATTCTCCCTTGCGGCTATTTTTTGCAATTTCGCCGCTAACTCCTGCAAAGTGTCAAGAAGAGCTTCGGGATTTTCCATCTCCGAGTAAATTTCCTTTTCCCTTTTATAGAGATCGGACAATATCCCGTCCGCATACTCCCTCCCGCTTGGGGTGAGAGATACGAGCAATTCCCGCCGCTCTCCCTTGATTTGGGAGAGCGCGATATATTTTTTGCTTTCTAAATCCTTGATGATTGTATTTGCCGTGCTCCGCGGGATCGCCCAATCGTCGCAGAGCTGCTTCTGACTGTGCCGCTTACCGTCGTTTAAAGCGTATAGTATCCAAAGCAGATTGGGAGAGCTTACGCGACAGCTTTTTCCATACCTATCGTACACGCCATCAATTTGATACACGAGCTTTCCAAGCCTGTAAAAAAATATGCGTTCATTCATAACTTTACTCCTAAAATTCTATTTCGTACTTTATTATAATCCGATTTCGGATTTCTGTCCAGCGTTTTATAACCAATTTTGCAAAAATTTTCGAAAACCGGCAACCTTCAGGCATGCTGCTTACCTATCACTTGTAAAAAACGGGTTTACCGACTGTTTACGGCAAAAGGAACACGTTTACTCTACTCTCATTTTCCTATTAGACATAGCTTTATTCCAACATTTGCGTAGCTTCGCGGCAACAGGCAACACAACTGCTAAGCGACGCGGCTAACCGCAAAAACCGTTTATTCACAAAATCTCTATCTACGCTTGAGTAAGATTTGCTTTTTTTGGGTAGATAGTCTATAATTTAATATACTGATCAGCTTACAATCAATTGGCGCCTTGAGCCAAACCTCAAACGCAGAGCGACAATCTTACTCGGCACAAAACCATTACAAGCTGCCGTAAAGCGAGAATAAATCCAAAAATGTCATACGAAATTTATCTAAAAAAGGGCGAAGAAAAACGAATTGAAGACGGACATCCATGGGTGTACGCAAACGAGGTCGCGAGAATAGTCGGCAAAGACAAAAACGGAAGCTTAAGCACAGTTTACACCGCCGACGGACGGTACATCGGAAGCGGTTTCATCAACCATGCGTCAAAAATTCTTGTACGAATATTTATCCGTGACGGCAGAACAGACTGTGACGCAGTGATCGCCGAGCGTATTCATACCGCAAACGAGCGGCGCCGCAATTTGGGCTACGACAACTGCTATCGCGCTGTATTTGCCGAGGCAGACAGCTTGCCCGCACTTATCGTGGACAAATACGGCGACTATCTGTCGGTACAGCTGCTTTCTTTGGGCATATATCAACATAAAAGCGTTATCATAAAGGCTTTGATAGATGAATTTGCGCCTAAAGGAATTTACGAACGATCGGATGTGGCAGTACGTAAAAAAGAGGGATTGCCGGAGGAAACAGGGCTTCTCTACGGCGAAGTACCCGAATGGGTTGAAATAACGGAAAACGGACTTAGAATGGCCGTAAGCCTGCGGCAAGGTCAAAAAACCGGTTATTTTCTGGATCAAAAGGAAAACCGAGCAGCAATCCGTAGATATGCCAAGGGTGAAGTTTTGGACTGTTTTTGCAACAGCGGCGGCTTTGCATTGAATGCTGCAACGACAGCCGAAGGCGTGACCGCTGTTGACGCGTCTGAATTTGCGCTTTCCAACGTCAATCTAAATGCCGAGCTCAACGGCTTCGGAAATATAAAAACAGTTTGCGCGGATGTATTTGAATTGCTGCGTGAATACAAAAGCTCGGATAAACAATTTGATTGCATAATACTTGATCCGCCTGCTTTTACAAAGACGGCGCACGAAGCTCAGGACGCGCTGCGCGGCTACGCCGACATCAACACACTGGCAATGAAATTGTTGAAAAACGACGGATATCTTGTAACCTGCAGTTGCTCACACCATGTATCGCAAGCGGCGTTTGAAAAAATGTTGTCAGACGCGGCACATCGCAGCGGCAGAAGCGTACAGTGTATTGAAGTACGTTCTCAGGCTCCCGATCATCCGACACTGCTTGAGGCATTAGAAACTCACTACCTCAAATGTTTTGTACTGCGCGTAAGCGACAAATAGGAGATATCATGATACTTTACAAAAACGGAAGCGTGCTTATCGGAAACAGATTGATAAAAACAGATATTGTTGCCAACCATGGAAGAATTATCGAAATAGCTCCAGATGTCGTTGCCGACGAACAAACGGAGGTTGTAGACTGCACTAACCGATATATATTGCCCGCCCTTGTGGATTTGTGCAGCTACGGCGCGGCAAATTACAATTTCAACAATGCCGATAGTGACGGAATGAAAAAAATTTTGGAATACTACATCGCGCACGGAGTTGGAACGGTTTTTCCCACGCTTAAAGCGGATACTGACGAAAAGCTGTGCACACAGCTTGCTCTGATTGCGACGCTCGCAAAGGACTATCCCGAAATAAAGGGCATTCATCTTGACGGTCCCTTTGTTGCACCCGACTGCTGCGACAGTCCAAGCTGCCTGCTGCAAAAGCCTTCGATGGACAAATTTATCACGTATCAAAAAGCCGCGGAAGGCAAAATAAAGCTTATTACGGTAGCGCCCGAGCTTTCAAACGCATTGGAATTTATTTCCGAGGTTTCGGACAGCAAGGTAACGGTTTCCGTGGGACACAGCAATGCGGATGGAGAAACGGTGACAAAAGCGTTTAAGGTAGGCGCAAAGGGGGTCACCGATTGGGGTAACGTAATGTCCTTGCTTTCAAAAAGCGATTTGGGTGTTGCAGGAAGCGCGCTTTTGCACAACTGTTATTGCATGACTGTGTTCGATGAAAAACATGTGAATAAAAGCGTATTGCCGCTGCTGCAAAAAATCAAAGGAGACAAGCTGGCTGCAATTACCGCCGATACCGAAGATGCTTATCAAGGTTTAGCAAACGTAGTAACCTACTGTAGCTTACCATTGACGGAGGCAATCAAAATTTGGACCGTTAATCCGGCGCGTTTTGTGGGACTGTCCGATCTTATCGGAACAATAGAAGTCAATAAACATGCGGATTTCATTTTGTTCGGCTGAACTATGCTCACATGTGCGTACCAATACACACCAAGCTAAACTGTAATTAATTTTATTGTACAAAAAAAGCGCCAAGTAAAATTACTCGGCGCTTTCGTTTTTTATGAGATTATTCTTTTTTATCGTTTGGAGAGTCTGTTTCCTCTGCCTTTGACTCTACGGCGGTGCCGTCTGTATTATTTGCGGAGCCCGCATTGTAACGAGCATCGGTTTTTTGTTCTTTGGGCTTGATGCAAAGCAGCACGATAATTCCTACTGCTGACAAGCCTGCAATGACATACAGCACGATCTTCCATACTTCGATAGATTTTGCAGAACCGGAGTTGAGATTTGGCTTGACTTCGAGCAACATTTCGGGATTATACACACCTGTTTGCGTTTCACCTGCCGAGGCCGGTCTTACGCCTTCTTTTCCGGAGACGGGATCCTTGATGGAGTAGATGATCTTGTAAATTTTGTCGCCCGTTACATCTTCCGCTAAAGGAGTGATCACTCCGCTTGATGTGATGCAGTTTTCGTAGCCTTCTGTTACCTCTCTCTTTTCGCTGTCAAGAATAAGCAACCAACCCGCACTGTCTGCTCCGTCAACATCGGTACCCACCTTTTTGTACACCTTGTAGGTAACATTGCTGCTTGTTGCCGAACAATCCTCTATTTCGAGACTGGTGGAAATAGAATAGGTCGTTCCCACCGTCAAGCCTTCGTCCACCTTGTTTTTCTGAGTGGTAGACAAATCAAATTCGGGAGCAGTCGTATCTTCAGCGTTGTATCTGAGCGTGCAATTGGCAGCGGTCAATTCTTCATCCGAATGGCCGCCCTCTCCGATCAGCGCAAGAATATTGTCGTAGGTTGTGGCAAGCATATCGTCAAAGTCATAGCTGTAACCGCTCTCGCTTGCCTTGGCTCCGTCAATAACAACAAAACGGAAAGACCAAGCACCCTGTGTAGTAAGATTGATAGTACTTGTTACAGCAACCGAGCTCCATTTATCCATATCCTCCGTGTCGGAACCGCTTGGTGAAACATAGATCATATAAAGCTTATCATCGGGCACAAGCTCCGACTTGGCTTCTTCTTCGGTGGCCTTCCACACTGCTTTTACCGTGATATTGCTTGCGGGCATAGCTATCGAAGTGCCTGCCGCAAAAACACCCTGAAGATGTACGGGCAGTTCTTCGGCGGACTCGATCTGCCAACCTGCAAAGTAAGCGTTAGGAACATCCTTTTCTTCTCCGTCGACAGACTCCTTGTGAGTTGCGGCAACGGGAGCATCCGGAAGCTTGAAATGTGCGGTTTCCTTGTATGAACCGTCCTCTAATGCGTCCGCTTCGGTATACGGATCACCCTCAGTCGGGTTTGCATAGTCGTAATGAACGACAAATTCATCTTTCTTGTCCTCGGTATCCTCTACCGGCTGATATCTGTAGTTGATTCCTTCGAAAATTTCATGAACCTTTGCGGCGTCCTCCCACCACTTATTCTCCAACGAAAAGGTTCTGCTCATTTCCACCCAAAACGAATTTCCCTGAGCAACGTTTTCATCATCCAAAGCGTCAATTACGTATTTTCTGAAGGCTGCGTCGTTAAATGTTACCGAACGAGAGGGCTCTGTAGGCGTACCCGAGCCTTCACCGCCATTGTCTTCCGCAAAAGCAAACGTTGTCAGCGTAAGCATGCTGATAAGAAGCGCCAATGCAACAATAATACTTATAAACTTTTTCATCATTCCTCCGGAAGGGCTTGCGCCCAACTTGTCGTGAACGGTTTTGTCCCAGCCTACTGCAGCAAAAAGACATACCAAAGGCTGCGACATATAACCGCATATAGGGATATTTTACATTTATTTGATTAGATTGTCAACTATTTACCAAAATAAAATACACCAACAGACAATTGCACATCAAAACACAATTTCAAGAGACTGCATACGAATAGTATAGGGTGCAAAATACTCCGTTACCGAAGAAAACAAAGGAGACCTTATTTGAAAGTTGTGACAGTTGCCGTCACGGCAATAGTTGTTTCGCTGGATAGCTTTATGGCAGGATTTTCACTGTCCCTCAACAAGCGTGCAAGTACAATGCTGCCGTCGGCAGTTGCACTGATAACATTGCTGCTGTGCCTTTTCACATCATTCGTTGGACAGGCTTTGGCTCTTGCGGCAAAGCGGGCGGTAGACTACTTCGGCGGCGCGCTGCTTTTTATGTTGGCGGCGCTCACGCTGTTCCGTCGCGAGGAATCTCACGCAACTCTATCTGCCGTTACATTGGGAGAGAGTATGACGATAGGCGTCGCTGTGGGGTTAGACGCGGCTATTGCCAATTTTTCCTTTGCGGGGGACGGTCTTGCTTGGATAACTCCCGCGGTATTTGCAGTGACGCATTATCTGACTGTAACATTGGGACAGGCATTGGCAAAAAAGGTGACGCTGACTCACACAAATGTATTTTCAGCGATTATTCTTGCCGTTCTTGCAGTAACAAAGCTGATGTAAAAAGCCTTCGCTCGGAAGTATTTTACAGTGCACATTCTGCAAAATACGTTGAAGCTTATTTCCTTTAAAGATGCCTTATAGCGTCTATCGGATTAAGCTTGGATATTTTTCGCAAGGGTACAAGCGCGGCAAGCAGCGGAAAAACAAAGGCACTTATCACAGCCGTGGGCAGCGTGACGAAGTCCACTCGGAAAAATTGCAAGCTCTGCATATAGTCGCTGCTGTAAATATTGTTGCACAACGCAGCAAAACCGAAAGAAAGACATAGCGAAAATATAAATCCGATTACGGCAATAAACACCACCTCCATCAAAAAGACAACGTATATATTTCGATAAGGTATTCCTAATGCGGACAGTATACCAATGTCCTTACTACGGTCAAGTATGCCGCAGCCTATCAGATTGGAAATCATCAGCCCCATAATAACCAACAGTATCAGCGCAATGACGATCATGACAACGGAAAGAATCATCAAGCGCTCCTGAACATTTAATGTCACCTCAACGCAGTCTTTATTGCCGCCGTCGTCCGTTTGCACTGCTCCGCCCATTTGCAGAACAATGCTGCGCCTATCAAGCTGCACAAACAAACTGCTCGGGTCGCCCCTGTCGGCAGCCACCAATATGTGTGCGCCGCATTTGAGCGCTTTGACTACCCGGTCGAAACGTGACGGAGACAGCGTTATTTGCATATTATTTTTCGATTCTGTGATAGTTTTGAAGCTCACTCCGGCAATAGTCAGTTCTCCCAGATCCACCAGCGTCTTGCCCGTGTCCGAATCGGTGATGGCAAAATGTATTCTTTGTCCCACATGCTTTGGACAGGCAACAATACAATCTTCTCCGTAACGTGTCTGAAAAAACTCTTGCTTCGGTTCCACATCGTACAAAGCGGAAAGCATTTCGTAGCTCAAAATGATTTCATTATCACCGCAAACGTATTCTGTCACGTTTTGAGCCGTCATTGCGACGTTGTCATTTGCAACGGGTGTGATGAAAAAAGAATCGGAGTACCCGATATCACCGAAATACGCCGTCACATCCCTGACGCCGTTGCCGTTGTAGACTGAAGAAAACTTCGGTATATGCGCCCAATAGTAATCGCCGAAATCTTCGGAGGCAAATACCGGCGGCATATAATGTTCAACGGATGCGGGAACGGAATCGGAATTTATCACTCCGCATAAGGTGGGGAATTCCGTATCATCCGAAAAAATTTGAGACAAATAAACCTGTTTGCCTACCAACAAATCGTAGGAATGAACCTCCGGCAATATGCGCGTCAATACACCGTCCGCTATCATGTAAGCGCCGTCAAGTATCGCAGAATCGAGAAAATCGCTCGTCACGTAGTAGGAATTGCCCAAGGGCTCCAACACTTTTCCCACAAACGAAAAGCCAAATCTGCGCAGCTGTTCACTGCTTGACACTGTACAGTTGACTATATAGTCTGCATGACTGTCCAGCCAAGCCTCCGTCCTCGGTTTAATAATACCGGGTTCCTGCGTTTTCCCTTTTTCATTGCGGCCTACGGCTTGCTGCGTTGTCAATACAAAGGGCACGTTGTAGTCTGCCGTAAACTGTCCAATAGTGCGCGGCACCGAAAAGCAAAAAAACATTTGTGTAATCAACAATGCAGACACGCAAAATACTAAAAGCAGCACTGCGTTTACCGTTTTCACCGCACGACTTTTAATATTGCCCCAGCCCAATGTGACAGCGGTTTTGAAAGGAAGCTTTTTGGAAATGAATTTCGGCTGTTTAACATCCGACAGCGGGTGTTGACTATTGGTATCGGATACAAGCTTGCCGTCGTCGAGCTCTATTAATCGGTCGGCATATATTTGCGCGCTTTCTCTGTCGTGCGTTACTACAACAACGGTTCTGCTTTGAGAGAGGTTTTTCAGGATCGTCCAAATACTTTCTGCCGTGCTGCTGTCCAGATTGCCCGTCGGTTCGTCAGCTAAAAGAAGCTTGCTGTTCTTTACGATACAGCGGGCAATGGCTACGCGCTGTTTTTCGCCTCCGGAAAGCTCTCCTATACGCCTTGCAAAATAACTGTCATCAAGCCCCACCTGCCGCAAAGCCTCGGCAACAATATCAGTATCGTTTTCACCGCGATTAAGCTGCAGCGCAAGCGCGATATTTTGCCGCACGTTGAGGTCGCTCAACAAATTGAATTCCTGAAAAATAAATCCCAAATAGTCATTTCGGTAGGCGTCGCAGTCCGCAGGGGAAAAGCTTGCCAAAGACAGTCCGTCTACGGAAATGTCCCCCGAAGTGGGTTTATCCAAACCTCCCAGCAAATTGAGCAGGGTAGATTTGCCGCTGCCGCTTTTGCCGAGAATACAAACCAACCCTCTGTCGGGAAGGCAGACGCTGACGTCGTTCAATGCCCGAACATCTTGTCCCGTTTGACTGACATAAAATTTACTTACATTCGAAAGCTGCAGCATTTTCACCTCATGTATCAAAGCGCTCGTATTGCATCTGCCGGCTGCATTTTGATGATCTTTCCAAGCGGCAGCAGCGTTGCCAATGGCAGCAAAGCGAAGTTTACAATAGCGATTATCGCAGCGGACAGCCAGCCGAAGTGCAAAAACGGTATCGTAATCACAAACTGTGAAAGCAAACAAGCGTTGATAACGGTGGACGCTACAAGCGACAGCACGATAGATCCGACAAAGCCGATAACGGATATTATCAATGTTTCGTACAAAAACATTGCCACAGTATCCTTGCGGGACATGCCCAGCGCAGTGAGAATACCCGTTTCTCTTTTGCGAGAGGCGACGGATAGGGATATGATGTTGATCACAATCATAATCAGCACAAACAAAAGCACTCCGCCCAATATACCGAATATCCATTTGCCGTGCGAAGCAGCGTCTTCCAACAATTCGGAGATCTCCTCTACGTCGCGGTTGACGCTTTCATCCTTCGAACGAACGGTTCCGATGCTGCGCACCTCCAATCCGTGTTCCTCTGCTTGCCGCAAGAAATCAACAATATCGTCAACGGAGCTCAATCCCACCGTCACAGATTCGTTGAGTTGTGCCATGCACCTGTTTGCGTCGATGATATTCATATAAACGGCGCTATTCGCTTGCAGCAAAACCACACCCACAAGCTTCAGCGGCCCCATATCGTACAGCAAACCGCCTTCAATGTCCAGCAATTTGAGATGAATAGTCTCCCCCAAATGCTCTGGAAGCGGTTGATCATCCTCACGCGAGTAATTGCCCAGCTCTTCCGTTACGTAGTACGAAAGGGATTTGGCGTCGTCAAAGAGCTTGCTGTACAGCTCGAAGTTTATCATCACTTCTCCGGAACCTATGATAGGATACTCATCCTCATTTACCACCAATCCGTCACCAATCAACACGCCGTGTGTCCATCTCAACTTGCTTGCAAGCTCAAAACCTCCGTTGTACAATTTGTCACCCATGGCTAATGTGTCGCTTATGTCTTCCCCCATACTATTCAGCCGATACGAATACCAATGCTCGAAGTTTTCCAATGCAAATATGTAGCCCAAATCCGTCATATATACATTTTTACCTTCGACGGAGCTGTCCACAATTCCCGAAAGCACAGGCAATCCGCTTTCATAGTTGAATTCGTCGGGAAAATAAACTTGTTTTCCGACAAGCTCCCCGTGATCGTTATCGAATTGTGACAATGGGACCTCCTTCCCGCTCACTATCGCATAGCCCTTATCCGCGTAACGACTGACAATGTAATCCAGGTAGCTTGACGTAATATAGAAAGAGTGACTGTCCAACTCCGCCGCCTCACCGATAAATTTGCAGCCCATATTCAGCAACTGCTGTTTGTTTCTTATCTGTTCTCCCAAAAAGTAGTCGCAGTTTTCCGCCAAAAAATCCCTCGAGCTTTGCTTTACGGTACAATAGTAAGAGGACTGCCCTTCTTCCGTACGCTGCCACAAAACGGCACTGGGCACATCGTAGATGTTTACCATATCCGCAACAAACTGCACCCGATCGAAACTCAGCAACATTTGCACGATCACCAATGTGACCGTGCCAAAAATAGCCAATATTATAGCGCTGATCGCCCGAAACTTGCGCTTGAACAAGCTTTGCCATGCCAACTTGATGCGCGTAACAAAGGGTAAACGCAGCTTTCGCGGAGCGAACTGTGATCGAGCGGTTGTTTCGGACTGAGGATGACTGTCTCGCTTCACCTCACCGTCGGCAATCTCTATTGTTCTGTCGGCAAAACGCTCGGCGCTTTCGCGATCGTGAGAAACCACCACCACAAGCTTCGTTTCCGAAAGTTTTTTGAGAATTTTCCATATACTTTCGCCCGTTGCGCTGTCCAGATTTCCCGTCGGCTCGTCCGCCAATATCAATTTGCTGTCCTTTACGATACTGCGGGCAATTGCCACTCGCTGCTTTTCACCGCCCGAAAGCTCATTGATACGGCGCGTGAGATAGTCCTCCGACAGTTCCACCTGTCTCAACGCGTTTGCCACTTTGAGCTCGACGTTCGTATCCTTGGAAAGGGTGAGCGCAAGAGTGATGTTCTCCTTTACGCTCATGTCCTCCAATAAGTTGTATTCCTGAAAAACAAATCCGACATAGCTGTTGCGATATGCATCCAGATCCGCTTGCGTAAGACTACCGAGCGACGCTCCCTCCACCGTAATCTTTCCTTCGGTCGGCACATCCAATCCGCCAAGCAGATTGAGCAATGTGGATTTGCCGCTGCCGCTTTTACCTAAGATAAACGTCATACCATTGTTGCTCAATACAAAGGAAACTTTGTTCAGCGCACGTACCTGCTGTCCTGATTTCGATTTGTAAATCTTGCTCACATTACTTAATGTAATCATAACTGCCTCCAAGCGTATAATACTATTCATCGTCTAATACTATACATTGCGTAGCATTATTTGTCAACAGCTTTAAGCAAATTTACGGAAAATAAATAAAAAAACTTTCGCAGCGTGTGCGAAAGTCGATTTATGCAAAAAATCTAATCGAGGTCGTCGTCCGTTTGTGGATTTGTGTACAACGGTACGCCGTCAAAGTCATCGTCACTGTCGGAAAACTGCTCTACATATTTAGACACATCAAAGCGTTTCCACGGTTTGACAACAGGGGGATATGCAACGAATACCATATGCTCTTTGGATACGGGGTGGTCAAATTCCAAACGATAAGCCCACAAGGCAAGATTGCAGCCTTTTGTGATATCTCCTCCGTAGCGAACATCTCCGAAAACGGGGCAGGAAATGGCGGAAAACTGCACGCGTATCTGATGGCTGCGTCCTGTGCCCAACTGAACCTTTACCAAGGATAATCTGTCTTGCGTTTCCAACACCTCATAGCTGAGTTCGGCGCGTTTGGCGTCATGATCGCCGAAGGTGGCAACATAAACATTGTTGGTAAGAGCATTCTTTTTGAGATAGTTGACAAGCGTACCCTTCTTTTCGCGCGGAGTGCCCACCACCGCAGCAAGATACTGCTTGGTCATGTCGCCTTCCGTTATCTGCCTGCTCAAACGCTCGGCGGCTTTGCTGTTTTTTGCAAACACCATGATGCCGCCCGTCGGACGGTCAAGTCGGTGTACCAACCCAAGGTAAACGTTTCCCGGTTTGTTGTACTTGTCCTTGATGTACTGTTTGAGCAGCGTCAACAAATCCAAGTCGCCGCTCGCGTCCGCCTGACTGGGAATGTTTTGGGGTTTTACGACTACCAACACACTGTTGTCCTCGTGCAGGATTGCCACATCATCCATCGTGAATGTTCTACTCATATTTTTCTCCTTTGGTCCAAAGTCCGCTTGCTCCGCACGGCAGCACCGTGCCCTCATCGGTGGGCAAGCATACCTCATATGCAGTTACATTGCCGTTTTGAGGCATTGTCAACCTTAACAAATTGTCCAACACAGCAGGTTGAAGTCCCGTTGTATAGCTGTTGAGCAAGACAAAAAGCGGATCGTCGCCAAGCACCTCAGCACATAGCGTGAGAAAGTCGTAAATATCACGTTCCAGCTTCCATTCCTCACTGTTCGCGCCCCGTCCGAAGCTGGGTGGATCCAACACTATTGCATTATAGCGATTGCCACGACGTATTTCGCGCTTTACAAATTTGCGGCAGTCTTCCACAATATAGCGGACGGGTTTGCCTTCAAGTCCCGAAAGCGCGACGTTTTCTTTTGCCATTTCCACCATATTTTTGGCGGCGTCTACGTGACACACGCTTGCTCCGGCGCTCAGACATGCGACGGTTGCGCCGCCCGTGTAGGCAAACAGGTTGAGCACATTCACGGGTCTGCCCGCGTTTTGTATCAAATCTATCATAGTCGCCCAATTGGCAGCCTGCTCGGGAAAAAGCCCCGTATGCTTGAAATTCATCGGACGGACATTAAATCGAAGATTTCTCCAGGATACCACCCAACTATCGGGAAGTTTTTTATCAAACTCCCAATGTCCGCCGCCGCTAACGGAACGAATGTAGCGAGCAGAGGGAGACACAACGTCCGCAAGCGGTTTTGCGGCATGCCAAATAACCTGCGGATCGGGACGAAGCAACACTATATCCTTCCAACGCTCCAACTTTTCGCCGTCACCTGTGGCAATTATACGATAATCTTCCCATTCGTTATTGATATGCATAGCTCAATTATATACAAAAAAAAAGTTTTATTCAACTGTTTTTCGGAATATTGACCGCACATAAATTCTATGCTAAAATAAGTAGGTATTTCAAGCTTTAATTGAAATCGGATGGAGGTCAAATAATCAAATACTGTAGTAAATGCGGTGCGGAAATTGATAATGATGCGCAGATTTGTCCGATATGCGGCAATTCGACAGACAATGTAGAAACAGAACATGCTGAAAACACCAACTATACTTACCAACCCAAATTCAATGCGCTTTGCATAGTCGGTTTTGTCTTTTCCTTTTTCATACCCATAGTCGGCTTAATCTGCTCCATTATCGGATTGAAAAAAGCAAAAACAAATTTTGAAAGGGGACAGGGACTCGCCATCGCGGGTATCGTTATCTCGGTAGTAAATTGGATCTTCAATATTATATTTTATGCAGCAGGAGTTCTTGAGCTGATAAGCCCCACGGCTCTCTTGTAACAGCAACTTCATCAAAAAAAAGCGAACCAATGCGGTTCGCTTTTTTATGCAATTACATCATTTTACGGATTTAGTCAGATACAGCGTAAATTTCTCTCCGTTGATATCCCATTGCTTGCCAAAGGATCCGCTTGTTGCAGGCAAAACGCTGTCGGCAAGACAGCCGTCGGCTATTTCTGCCGCGTTGTCAGCAATCACTTTGGCAAGATGTTCGTCCGCCTCGTAGCCCACGTTTATGTGATCGGTTACGACGAAGTCACATTCTTTACGCATGGTTTGTATCTTGCTGACGATTTCTCTGACAGTGCCTTCCTCTATTAGCTCGGGCGTTAAGGTAACGTCCAATGCGACGGTATCTCCGCGGTCGGATACGACGGAATAGCCCTCTTTGTTTTTGGAGGAAATGAGCAAATCGCCCTCGGTGACCTCCACCTTATCGCCGTCCAGATCAAACAAATGTTTTCCTCCGTTTTTGACATGTTCCACAACATCGCGCGCTTTGGCACCCAAATTTGCAAGGGCAACGCGTATCTTGCCCAACAACTTGCCGTATTTTGGTCCCAGCGTTTTCAACTGAGGTTTGATTTCGTACTCGGCAAATTCCTCGGCAGAATCAACCGTCACAAGCTCCTTGACATTGAGCTCATTTTTTATGATATCCGCCATCTCCTCATTCAATTTGCCGTCTGTAGCCACGTACATACGCGCAAGAGGTTGACGATTTTTGACGTTGGCTGCATTGCGGGCGCTGCGTCCCAACACTACGAGGTCCAACACTTTTTCCATAGTTTTATTGAGGTGCTTGTTTATATATTTTTCATCAACCGACGGAAAATCGCACATGTGAACGCTTTTCGGAGCGTCGGTAAAGCAGTTGGCGGTTATATTTTGATAGATACTTTCCGTAATGAAAGGTACAAAGGGCGCCGCTACCTTTACCAAAGTATCCAAAACTGTGTAGAGCGTCATATATGCCGCTTGCTTGTCCGCAGTCCATTCACTGCCCCAATACCTCTCGCGGCAGCGCCGCACGTACCAGTTGGAAAGCATATCCGTAAAACGCTCAATGGCACGCGCGGATTCGGTTATTTCATACCTTGAAAGCCCCTCATCCACTGTTTTTACCAGCTGATTGACCTCGGACAAAATCCACTTATCCATAAGAGTAAGCTTACACTTGTGCAAATCATATTCGGACGGGTCAAAGTTATCTATGTCGGCATACAACACATAGAAAGCGTAGGTGTTCCACAGTGTGCCGAGAAATTTGCGCTGCGTTTCACTTACAGCCTCGTCATAATAGCGGCTGGGCAGCCAAGGAGCGGACGAAGTGTAAAAATACCAACGCACCGCGTCGGCGCCCTGCTTGTTGAAGCTGTCCCACGGATCGACCACGTTGCCCTTGTGCTTGCTCATCTTGACTCCATGTTCGTCTCCCACCAGACCCAACACAATACAGTTTTTGAAGGGCGCTTTGTGAAACAGCAGCGTAGAAACGGCAAGCAACACGTAAAACCAACCG
This sequence comes from uncultured Clostridia bacterium, assembly GCA_947630455.1. Lineage (GTDB taxonomy): Bacteria > Bacillota > Clostridia > Christensenellales > CAG-314 > Fimimonas. The sequence goes on along the minus strand of CANRHP010000004.1, from coordinate 27,661 downwards.
CGCGTTTGATCTACCGCTTCGCTGATGAAATCTGCGGGGAAATTGCGCTCAAACAGCTCTTTGTTTTCAAAAGGATAATGGAACTGCGCATAAGGCATACTTCCGCTGTCGAACCAACAATCTATCACCTCGGGAGTACGCACAAATTCACCGCCGCAGTCGCACTTCCAGGTGCACTTGTCGATGAAGGGACGGTGAAGCTCTATGTCCTCGCTGCAGCCGCACTTATCGGCAAGCTCTTTGCGGCTGCCTATCACATGAAGCTTGCCGCACTTGCTGCATATCCACACCGGCAGCGGCGTACCCCAATAGCGATCGCGGGAAATGCCCCAATCAATGACATTTTCCAGAAAGTTACCCATACGTCCCGACCCAATCGTTGGCGGGATCCAATTGATGGAATAATTGATATTTTTCAGTTCGTCCTTGACCGCCGTCATCTTGATGAACCAGGATTTACGCGCATAGTAAATCAAGGGCGTGTCGCAGCGCCAACAATGAGGATAGCTGTGTTCGAACATCAACTCCGCTTGCAGCAAGCCGCGGTTTTTGAGGTCACGCAAAATAAGCTTGTCCGCGTCCTTGCAGAACACGCCGGTTAACTCGCCGCAGCCCTCGATAAACTTGCCGTCCTCTCCCACAAGCTGCACAAAAGGCAGATCGTAGCGGCGACCCACGTTGGAGTCGTCCTCGCCGAAAGCGGGCGCGATGTGTACTATGCCCGTGCCGTCGGTAAGGGTGACGTAGTCGTCGTTTGTGACGTAGTAGCAGTCGCGATCGGACACATCGGCGTAGCCGTACAAAGGCTTGTAGTGTACGCGCTCGTAGCTACTGCCCTTTTTGACGTCCACGACGGAGTACGTGCCCTCCTCGAAATGCTTGGAAACAAGCTCCTTGGCGAGAATGTAGCGCGCGCCGTCATGCTCGATCGTTGCGTAGTCGAAATCGGCGTTCATACACAGCGCGACGTTGCTGGGCAGCGTCCAAGGCGTGGTCGTCCAGGCGAGAAAATAGGTGCCCGGCTGCTCCGTCAGCTCGAAACGCGCCACTGCGGACTTTTCCTTGACGTCCTTGTAGCCTTGCGCCACCTCGTGCGAGGACAAAGCCGTGCCGCAACGGGGGCAATATGGAACTATCTTGAAGCCCTTGTACAGCAGACCCTTGTCGTAGATGTTTTTGAGCGCCCACCACTCCGACTCGATGTAGTTGTTGTCGTACGTAACGTAGGGGTGTTCCATATCCGCCCAATACGCAACGCGGTCGGACAGTTCTTCCCACTCTCCCTTATACTTCCAAACGGACTCTTTGCACTTTTCCACAAAAGGTTCGATGCCGTACTCTTCGATTTGTTTTTTTCCGTTTATGCCCAGCTGTTTTTCCACCTCCAGCTCGACGGGCAGTCCGTGAGTATCCCAGCCCGCTTTGCGCAGCACGTTGTACCCCTTCATCACGCGATAGCGGGGGATGAGATCCTTTATGGATCGCGTCAGAACATGCCCTATATGCGGCTTACCGTTGGCTGTCGGAGGACCATCATAGAAAGTAAAGCTGCTGTCGCCCTTTGCGGCAGTCTGTTCGAAAATTTTGTTGTCTTTCCAAAATTTGAGAATTTGTTTTTCTCTGTCGACGAAGTTAAGAGAGCTGTCGACCTTGTTGTATTTGGACATAGATATTCTCCTTGTGGATAATTTAGGTAAAATCAGCTAATCGCGTTTAAGGTAGTTATAGTGCTGCACGGGCGGAGAAACGCTTATATTGCAGTACCGTTAACTTTTCTACATAGCAAACACTTGCCCGAGCGGAGAAATTGCAATAAAAAAGCGGCGCGTCAGAAAAACACGCCGTTTGGCTTGCAACCATTTCCAACAGGTACGGCTGCACAAATGCGTATATGTGCAGATTATACCGTGCGCCAAGATAACGGAGCGCTTGCCGTATTTGCCTACTATTGTTTCGGCAGATCTACTTGCGGGGTGATAGCTTTCGGAGCAATCGGACGCGCCTTTCAGCCGATGAGCGCACTCTCTGTGCCGCTTGACATCCGCAGTCTTGTCCCCACTCGGACGTATTTGATATAAATTTACTATATTTTAACAAATATTGCACCACTTTGCAAGCAAATTTACAAACTAAAATTTCGTCAATATGTTACTCTGCCCGACAACAGCAAAACCACCCGAAAAACGGGTGGTTGCCACTGCAAAAACCAGTAAAAATATCTCAGAAAAATACTTCACGAGCGCGCTGCTTTACTTCTTGCGACGCGGTAAACGGGATACGCGTTGTGTATCCGGCGCGGGCGGCGACGATCATCTTTGTGGGCCAAGCGTAAATGTCGCGGTTCCATTGATTTACGGTGTCGTTGTACAGCTCGCGCGCTGCGGTAATTTCCTTTTGCAGATAGGCGTTTTGACTCATTGCCTGTTGGATATCCTGATGCGCTTTGAGCTCGGGATAGTTTTCCAATGCTACATTGATCTGCGCATGAAGATTGTCAATTGTGCTTGCTACGCTTGCACGATCCTCATCGGCGATGTGCCCGCTTCGCAGCGCCGCTATCTGTGTGAAGGTGGACTTGTCGAGATCGATGCTGCGCTCCAAAATTTTTGCGGTGTTTTCCAACACTACCACACGCTGCTCGAGATAGTTGTCTATCTGCGACGCGTCATGCTGCAGCTTTTGCTGCAGCTGTTGCAGATAATTTTTGGCTTTGACCTTCATAAATAGAAACACAATGCCGGGAATGATACCCAAGATCCAAAGCATAACCTCAAATATTATGCTGCCTACGCCCACCTTGACGGGGAGCTGCTTTTGAATAACGTTGACATCCTTGCCGTCGGGATTTATCGGGCCGGTCATTTCATCAAGTTCGTTTGCCATAGCTTTTATCTCCTTTTTTGATTTTTTTTATGCTAAATACGGTTTTGTGCGGTTTTGCCCTTTGGTACGATTGTTAAGGCTTGTTTCGCTACAATATTTTTGCCTTTATACCGCCTACAAACATCGAATTGTCCGCATTGTCGCTGTTGAATTGCTCACGCGTTACGTCCAACGCCTGCATGTGTATATCCGTTGTTTGTTCCAACGGCATATAGAGCGTCCAATGCACCGGCACCCCGTAAGTGTTGCCGTCTCTGCAATGAACGGGAACAAAATCTACCTGCGGCACCGCCTCAAAGCTGTGAGCGGTAATGTGCGCCACAGTGCCCTGCTCGCCCACTTCCGTTTGGGCTTTAAGTATCAATTCCGTCGCCGTAGACGGATGTGCAAGCAGCTTGTTGTCGAAATAGTTTGAAACCGCTTCCGCTTCCCACTCGCCTATATTGCCTGCCTTGGTGCACTCGCCGAATTTGTTTGCGGGAGTATCCTGCGTGTACAGCGGCACCGAAAACAATGGCGCAAAGTCGAAGTAAAGCGAACGGAAATAGTCGCAGTTGAAGTCCACAAAATTTTGCCGCGCGCGGGCAAGATCGAAATCTATGAACCTTGTGGGATTTGCGTCTATCGCAAGTTGCGCGCTGTGCCGAGAACGTATCACGTTGACGGCACCCAACTTGTCGAAATAAAAGTCGTCTCCGTAGGGCTTTTTGCTTGTCAAAAGCTCCACCATGTTTTGCTGTGCCAACGGCGTAAACATCATACGGAACTGCAATTCATTGTCGCGGTTGTCCGCGCCGAACAACACCTCGAACTCGCTGTTTGCCAGCTTGTTGTAGCTTTTCCCGTCGTTTACCGCCTGACGAGACTTCTTTTCCAACGCCTTTTCTCCGCGTTTGATCAACTTGTCAATATCCTTGTCGTCCGCGTCAGCAGGCACCGTAGGCTCTCGGCGAAAATGCAGATCCGCCGCCGCGTCGCAGCCGAAAAACAAATACGTCACATGACGATAGTCGGGCATAGGCTTAACCAGTGTTGCAAACAAGGTTTCCGAGCGGGTAACGCTGCGCCTGTTGCCTTGGGAGTCCGTTTCCCACTCCGTCCAGGTGACGACGCGAGTACCGGTGTAGGTGTGAGGCACCATGCTTTGTCGCAAAAAACGCGTATACAAAAATGGTCTGCCGTCGCTGTTGCCGCTCTTTACGCACACTGCCGAGCTGTCCTCTCCGTAAACGCCCAGTGTGCAGCGTTTATCAAAATAGGCAAGCTTTTCCTCATCAAAGTACTTGTCCAGCTGAATTTGCGGCACCGTTTGGTAAATAAGCTTGTTTGGAATGTTCCAATCGTATTTGGAGTTGAGGGGCTGCATTTGCCGCCATGCTTCATTTTCGATATCCGCAACGGTCCTTTTGTGTTCGTCCACCACCTTGCCGCCGTCCTTGATACGCTTGTTAAGCAAAGCGCACACTATAGCTATCAACGCCGCGGCAACGGCGACGCACAGCGCAGCGACAAGTATTCCTATCCAGCGCTGCTGTCCATTCCACATTGCAATGCAGGTTATCGTGCCTGCTAACAGCAAAAGCACCGTCATTGTTATCAAAAAAATTTTGAGTCCCTTGTACTTTCGCAAGCCGGCGTCGGCAACCTTCAATTTGTCCAGCGCCTTTGCCCGCTCCTCCATGAGCGCGGCGTTTTCCTCCTTGGATACGCCGGACTGCCTCACCAGCTCGTCGAAGTATTGCTCCGTCAGCTGCTTGTTTTTGGCTTGATACTCGTCGAAATAGGACTTGACGGGGGTCAATATACTTTCATCCATCTTTTATCCTTTGCCCCGACCTGCGGTCGGAACACACTGCAAAGCTTATGTATTCTGCGTTGTTGTATATTTGCATTTTATCATTATTAAGATATGTTGTCAATATTTGTCGAGCAGATTTTGCTATATATATGCTGTTTTTATTACAAAATAACGCCGCAGTTGCCTGCGGCGTTGTTCAATCTTTTTTACTGAGCTTGCGCTCGTTGCCCTTGTCGTCCACGATGTAGACACTGTCGAGGGTGGCTTCGGCTGCCTTCCGCCACTCGGCGATGTACTCGCGGCGCAGACGAAATTGCTCTTCCTTTTCCTCCGTGGTAAGCCCCGCGGGAGTTTTGGATTTGCGCGCCAGCTCGTTTATTCTGTCGATCTTGCTTTGCTCCATTCACTTGCTCCTTTGATGATATTGTATCACAACGACGGATACAAGTCAAGTCGGGAGGAAAAACGAGCTTACGTCGATTGAATTAAACAGTTGTTTTTTCCCAAGCCAATTTGGGCACAGCGGCACCCGTCGGATCCAACGACCATTGCGCTTCATCCCAATACAGTTCATTGACAAGGAAATCGTAACTTTGCAATTTACTTACATCTCTTTCCTCAGTGAAATCCGACGCATAATCGCCACCGCCGTATATATTATCAGCGTGATAACTTCTCGTCAATGTTCCTTGGTTTTCCATAACAAATTTAGAAACATTGCTTCCGCTGCACTCCAATTTTGTAAGCGCAATACATCCGACTATCGAACCCGAACCTTGATTGCTACCGCAAAAAGCGTTGGCAGCTGTTTTTACTCTGACAATTCTTCCACCGGAATAGCAGTTTCTTATTGTTCCGTAGTTAATACCGACAAATCCATCCGATGTTTGATATTTACCCTCTTCGCCAATATCAATATCCGTTTGGGAATAGCAGTTGCTCACGTTTCCATAAACGCTTCCCGCCAAGCCGCCGACATAGCTTTGATCGTTTGCATTAGCTGTTAATGACCCGCGCGCTACGCACAAGGAAATGCTTCCGTAAGCCTCTCCTACCAAGCCGCCGACAAAATTGTACGTGCCGAAATATTTGCTGCCCTCAATTGCTTTTACGGTACCCGTGCGAACAGACAAGGAAGAAGCGAATTCACATTGCAGCATACTCCCTTGTTCTTTCTGATAACCTACTATACCGCCCGCATATACCCAACTTATCGGAGAAAAGTCAGAAAGCCAAAACCTCGAATCATATTGATTGATAGAATTTTGTGTGATGGAAATGACAGCGTCGCTGAAACACTGCTCTATTGCGCCGGAATTTTCTCCGACGACAGACGCAACATAAGCTTTGGCATTACACGAGCTGTTCGAAGAAGTTCTTTTTTCGGAAGTACATTCATGCACCATTGTCAAACGCGTATCCGAGATTTTGCTGTTGACTACTTTGCCTTCGTTAAGACCGCATAAGCCTCCGAACCTCATGATTGCGTTGGATTCGTGAAAGTTGCCATGCACGGTAATATCGCTGTCACTTATTATACAATTTTCTATATCGCCTCTGTTTATGCCTACCAAGCCTCCCGCGTACGATTCCTGCGTCGTAGTGTAATTAAACACCATAGCCTCCAACGTCAGATTAGTTATCGTACCTTCATTTACGGCAAAAAATCCTATCTCGTCATAGGCTGTTAAACTAACAGACATAGTAAAATTGTAAATTCTGTGATTGCGTCCGTCAAAAGTGCCGTAGAAATTTTCCAACGGAGACCATTGTTCTCCAAGTAAATTTATGTCATTAGCCAAATAGTAATCTTGATTTGGGTTGCTGTTCACGAGCTTCAATTCTTCAGCATTGTGGATTGCCACAACCTGATCCCATTTTGCATACAGAGTAAGGTTTGAAGTAACCGATATACCCTCTTCGGCACGTTCGGCAAAACCATTGTCCAAATACCACCCTGCAAATTCCATATTTGCCTTCGTGGGGTTGTCGGGGAACTTGAGCTTCTGTCCATATTCATATTGTTGATCGGCAATATCGCTTCCCCCGTTGACAACATAGTGTACGGTATATGAAAGATGAGACCAATGGGCAAATAGGGTGGTCGTGTTTTCACCTATATTCCAAGCCGCCAATCCTTTGCCCTGCGCGTCCGTCAATTGCGTACCGGATTCCGTAAACCATCCAACAAAATTACTTCCTTCCAAAAGCGGGACTTCTATTGTAAAGGTTGTTCCGTACTCAATTGTAATAGATGTGTTACTTACGGTGCCGTTGTTCGGATTCAGAACAACGTGCTTGTCTTCTCCTTTCCATTTTGCATAAAGAGTCATGTTGCCGACAGTGCCTTTCGGCAATGATTTGAATGGGGTGTCGGACAAATTTTCCTCGCGACACCATCCTAAAAATTGACTGTACGGTTTTGTGCCTGCATCGGGCAACGAAATGGAACTTTCTATATTGTAGTGTAAATCGGAAATTTCTTTATTGTTGTTGCATACAAAGGTAATCGTATATTCAATCGGCGTATATACAGCTTCGACAATTTGTGTATTGTCAAAAGCAAGAGAATACTCCGACCAAGCTCCAATATAATGTTCTTTTTCAGGAACTTCCGGCGCTTTGAAGTTTCCTTTGTTTTCAATATTATAGTGTAGTTTTATAACTTCTCCATTGCCTTGAAACGTAACTGTATATTCAATAGGCGTATATAATGCATATACGGTTACATCACCAACCAACTCATATTTTTCCCAAGCTCCCTCATAATGTTCTTTTTGAGGTACAGCAGGCTCCTCGACAGAGCTCTCCCCGTCAAAATAACTTACCGCTGAAACGACTTTATCATCGGCGATAAAGGTGACAATATGAGCATCTTTTTCTTTTTTGTATTGACAAATCTCACAAACGTCGTCAACAAACGAATGAACAGCCTTGTCACTTACCACATCATGACCGCAGGTGGACGCATGCCAGTGTTCGGCGCTACTCCAAGTCCAATCCTTGGAAAAGGTGTGAACGTGTTCCACCATGGGAATGACTTCAACCTGCTTGTAGCCGCAAACGGAACAAGTGCGCTCCTGTGAACCTTCCTCACTTTCAGTTGCCTGTTTAGTTACCTGCCAGCTGTCGAAGGTATGTGCAGCTGTTTCGCTATTTACTTCGTGTCCGCAGGTGGCGGCATGCCAGTGATTTTTACTGTCAAACGACCACTTATCCGAAAATGTGTGTTGATGCGTTTCATCTGTAATGGGTGATTTGTCACAAGCCACAAATACAATCATTGTAGCGGTTAATACAACCAATAACAAAACAACACATACAAAAAATTGACTTTTTTTCCTCATTGTTTACCTCTCCTCTTTTTACTTTTGTTATATTAGTCCTATAACTTTATATATTATAGCACTATACAGCTAACTATGCAACACTAAAAGACTAAATTTTTGCACAAAATTATATAAAATTATTCTTATAAGAATAAAAGAGGTGCAAAATGAAAGTAGGTGAACGGATAAAAGAATTGCGTGAAAAAATCGGTTTTACGCAAAACAAACTTGCCGAATGGGCAGGTGTATCTCAAACGCACTTGCGGCGCATAGAGTTGGGCGAGGCAGACGTAACTGTCGGCTATCTGCAAATGATATGCGATGCTTTAGGAGTGACTTTGAAGGATTTCTTCTCCGTAGAAACCGATCAAGATGATATTGCACAAGCTATTGCTTCTCTTACGCCAAAACAACGGCAGCAGCTGCTGTGTTTTCTTAACAGCTTAAAGTAATGACAAAATACGACAAAGCGTTCCGCAGTTGAGGTGCCGCAAAAGGGTTGCAATTTACAAAAAGATAGTGTATAATATTTTTACTGCGCTAGGCGGGGAGCTAGCGGTGCCCTGTCGCTCACAATCCGCTACAGTGGGGCTGAATGTTGCAGGCGGCTTTAGGCGTGGAAAGCTGGAAACGGCAAGGAGTGTTGATATCAAGGTCTTGTGCAACGTGACACTGTAAACCGTGTCAGGATGGGAACATAGCAGCACTAAGCAGCTCGAGCGTGTGCCACGAGGTAGCTTTGAAGTAGCCACCTACCGCGATACCGTTTCGGCGTCGACTGTCAACTGCAACGCGCAGTATTTTTGAAAAAGCTTTTACAACCCGACAATTGCGAGGCTGTAATTTTTTTGACATTTGGTCGCTTTTGGGCGACAATGCGGCCGCATTGTTTTGCGGTCGTTTTTGCTAAAAGGAGCAGCAATGGACGAAAAAAAGTTTGCGGTGCTGATAGACAGCGACAACGTATCCCACCGCTATTTGAAAACGATATTGGACGAGATCACCAACGTAGGCGTACCTACGATAAAACGTATCTACGGCGATTGGACTACCGCCGAAAAACAAAGCTGGAAAAAGCAGCTGTTGGAATACGCCTTGACGCCTATGCAGCAGTACAGCTACACCAGCGGAAAAAACAGTACCGACTCCGCCATGATAATAGACGCTATGGATATACTGTACACTGGCGACGTGGACGGCTTTTGCTTGGCGAGCAGCGACAGCGACTTTACTAAGCTGGCAACGCGTTTGAGAGAGGCGGGCAAGATCGTCATCGGTATGGGCGAACGCAAAACGCCGGCGCCCTTTGTGAAGGCGTGCAGTCAGTTCAAATACATCGACGTGCTGACGGACGACAAGCCGGCGGAGCAAAAATCCGCAAAGGCGAAAAAAACCGTAAAGACGGAATCGAAAACCGAACAGGCTAAGGTAAAGTCCTCCGATACGGCCGCCACGAAAAAACGGCGCAACAGATCCGCCCAAGTTCAAAAGGCGGACCCAAAGTCCGCAGAGGAAATCATGGCGTCTACGCAGGAAGTGCCGGAACTGCCCAAAAATGAAGCTTTGGCCGAGCTTAGTCCCGAAAAAGAAAGTGCAGAGGATTCTGCTACGCCGTTGTACGAAATTGAACAGGCAATTCGCAAAATAATAGAGGACAGCGACGAAGAAAGCGGGCTTATACCCGCCAGCCGCGTCGGATCGATACTGCAAAACCGCTATCCCGATTTCGACACGCGCAACTACGGGTGCAGACGTATGACGGATCTGCTTAAGCTGCTAAATATACCCACGCAAAGCTTCAACGATCCCAACAATCCCGTTCAAAATGCCGCATTGTTGTTTATCAAAACCAAATAAAAAGGCTTTCAAGCCCGTCTCCGCGGCAAATGGAGACGGGCTTTTTTATACCAGCTTACCTATTTCCTTTTTAAGGCGTGAAATTATTTTCTTCTCCAGTCGAGATATGTAACTTTGCGAAATACCAAGCATGTCGGCAACTTCCTTTTGTGTACGCTCGTCCTCTCCGTCCAAGCCAAAACGCATTTCGATGATTTGCTGCTCACGGGCGCTAAGCCGAGACAACCCCTCCTCCAACAGCCGATGCTCTACTTCGTTTTCCACGTGAGTGTAGATAGCGTCGCTGTCGGTGCCGAGTATGTCCGCAAGCAAAAGCTCGTTGCCTTCACCGTCCACGTTGAGAGGCTCGTCCAAGCTTACCTCCGTCTTGCGCTTGGACAGCTTGCGAAGGTACATCAAGATCTCGTTTTCTATACAGCGGCTGGCATAGGTGGCAAGCTTGATCTGCTTGTCTCTCCGAAAGCTGTTGATGGCTTTTATAAGCCCTATCGTACCAACCGAAACAAGATCCTCCATATCCAATCCGCTGCTTTCAAATTTTTTTGCAAGAAACACCACCAACCGCAGGTTGTGCTCCACCAGCTTGTCCTTGGCGGCGTTGTCTCCTTCGGCAATTTTGTCCAGCAACAAAGCTTCTTCCTCCGAGGATAGCGGGTGCGGCAGCGCTTCTGTTCCGCAAAGATAGTTTACGGCTTTGTCGGAAAGACTAAGTTTGTCCAATAATTTTTTTAACAATTTGATAAGTTTCATTTCAACCTCCGCAAAATTCGCTGTTGAGCAGCACATTGTAAGCTGTTTGACATTTTTCGACGGGCAGCGCCAAATATACCTTACGTTCCTTTCCGCATGCGGCAACCGTAGCTTCCACCGCTTTTACGGTGACAGAGCCCGCTACAGTCAATACGGGCACGTTGACAAATTTGTGTTCAAGCAGCTGCCTTGCATAGTAATCGGCAAAACCGCCGAATCTTTTAGTAACAAAACATACCGGCGTACCTTCGTAGCTGAGACTGTTTCCACTATCGCAAAATCCTGTCAGTTCGTAATTTTTGTTAAGCGTCACGATAATTTTGACTATATGCGGTGCGACCTTTTTTATTTGTTTTACGTAAACAGCTATGCTGTAGCACAAAAATCCCACAACCACCACCGCCAATACGTACACAAAAAGAGGTACTTTCATTTGGTAAAACTGTCCGTTTGAGTTTAGAATATCCAACTTTAAAAGATAAAATATCCCAACAATGGCACCGCCCGCAACAAATGTATATGCGACAGTAAGCAAAATATACCAAAAAAGTTTTTTCCCGAAGCCTACCGCAGCAAAGCACATCGCCAGCAGACAAAGAACTTTCATCAAATACAACCACACGCCGGACAGATAAACACTGACCACCGCACATGCAGCACCCACCGCTCCGCCAAGAGCAAGACGCCATTTTTTGACGGAAAGCTTCAACGTAACTGCCGCCGCCCACAGCAACAGCGTATCCAACAGCAAATTGTCGCAAATAACGTACTCGATGTAGACGTTCATGCTCGCATTGTAGCACTGCGCAAGGCGGTGTTTGTGCAAACTTTTGTTGTAGCAGACACTATTTTGTCTACAAAAAAAGCGGAGCAACAATTTGCTCCGCTTGAATTTTTTGCTATGCTTCTACTTCCACTTCGATCGTTCGATACACTTGCCCGGTGACGTAAGGCATCGGATCTGCAGCTTCGTCGTTGACTGAAACTTCAAGGTGAAGGTGAGGACCTTCCTTGTATTCGCACTCGGCTGTGGTGCTGACATAGCCCAACACATCGCCCTGCTTTACAGTATCGCCCGCCTTTACTTCGAGATCCTTCAAAGAAGCGTACGTGGCGATTACTCCTTCGCCATGGTCGATCGTGACGTAATAGCCGTTATTAAAGGTGGATTCCGCTTTGATGACCGTGCCGTCATACATTGCCGTGACCTCGGTTCCTTCCTCTGCATGCAGATCTACCGCTTTGTGCGCGCTCCATTCGTTGAGCGTTTGCTTCCACACAAACAGATGATCGGGACCGTAGGTATATTCCAAGCCAACCTTTGTGTATTCAAGAGGAGACTTGAAATATACGTCTATTTTCTGCTTAGATGGAGTTGTGGGTTGATCGCCGCCGGGTGTTACGTCGCCCGGTTCATCATTGCCGGGATTGCCTGATACGGGATCGTCCGGCAACACCGTGTTGTTTCTGGTCAGCGTCACCGCAAGCACAACTGCCGTGATTGCCAATACGCAAAAGATCAACAGCAAGAGGGCGGCATTGTTGCGCAAAAACCTTGTAAATTTACTGGGTTGTTTACTGTTACTACTGTTCATTGTTTGCCTCCGAAATTTGTTTGGTGAAAGTTTTACCTATTTGTCAAGCGTTTATACATATCTGTTTGACAATGGCGCGACGTATGTATTTTTTGATACGGGTTGTTTGCCCAACGCTTAAATTTTGACAAATATCCTCTCCTGCAGCGAGCTTGGATCACCAAGCTTTCAGTAGCTGCCCAATATCAACGGACTGCCTACCGTGACGGTACCTTTGTTGTATGCTATCTGTATGTTGACCTGTTTCCCGTCCAGCCACACATGACCGCTGATTTTAGCGCTGTACCCGCAGATGACCGTCAACCCGTCTATGTCCTGTCTGCTCACTTCGGCAACAACAAGCCTTACCGCAATGCGTTCCGCGTCGTTTGCCGTACCGCAAAAGCTGACGCTGATGCCGTCTATTTCGCTGCACATTGTGAGCGCTTCTCCGAGCTTTGACGCGTCGCACTCCACTATACGCCCGTTGCCCATGTCGACAGAAGGCAGGCTTGTGCTGCGACAGTAAATGCTTGCGGTGCCATCTCCAAGACTGTTTGCTACCGTTTCGAATTTGCGCGGCATGGTGTAGGTGAGAACGGCTGCAATTACCGCAACCAAGATAAACACAACGACAAATCTTTTCATACTTTCACCGTTAGCAGTGTTGCCGATTGTTACGGAATACATACTTTGCAAAACAAAAAGACGTGTCGAAACACGCCGAAAAATAAAAGAGAGCTGCATTTGCTGCACAGCCCTCATTTTAACCAAATTATATCACACTGATTTTTATTTATTGTTTTATTCAAAAAGCTTACTCATCGGTAAATCTGTATAAACGCGTTCTATAGCTTCGGCAAATATATCTGCAATAGACACTATTTCTATTTTATCTATGCGCTTCTCCGGCGGCAATTCGATTGTGTCCAAAACAATGACCTTGGACAAAGCGCTTTGTTGCAGCCGTTCTATAGCCGGACCGCTGAGAACAGGGTGCGTACAGCAGGCGATGACCTGCTTGGCGCCGTGCTCGACGAGCGCCTGAGCGCCCTGACAAATGGTTCCGCCTGTATCAATCATGTCGTCCAACATTAAACATGTGCGGTCTTTGACATCGCCTATCACATTCATCACTTCCATGACATTGGCGCGAGGACGACGTTTGTCGATAATTGCAAGAGGCGCCTCAAAGCGTGACGCCATTGCACGTGAACGTACCACACTGCCGGTATCGGGACTGACAATAGTAAGATCCTTCGGTACGCCCACCTTTTTGATATACTTTGACAATACCGGCATACCGAGCAAATTGTCCACCGGAATATTGAAAAAGCCCTGTACTTGGCTGCTGTGCAAATCCATAGTCAACACACGGTTTGCCCCCGCAGTCTGAATAATATCCGCCACCACCTTTGCGGATATGGGGTCGCGAGCGTGTGCCTGACGATCCTGACGGGCATAGCCGAAATAGGGCATAACCGCAGTGATACGAGCGGCTGAAGCGCGTTTGCAGGCGTCACAAATAAGCAGCAGCTCCATCAGATTGTCATTTACGGGTGTGTTGGTGGACTGAACGATGAAAACATCGCAGCCGCGAACCGATTCTCGGATGTTTACGCTCGTTTCACCGTCGCTGAATTTACCCACATCCAATTGACCAAGCTCTACATCTAACTGCCGGCAAATATGCTGCGCGAGCTTTCGGCTGGAATTTCCCGCAAAAATCTTGATGGCGCCGTGTACCTGATTGAGCATATAGAGTCCCGCTCCTCTTGGAAATCTTACATTGATATTTTATCTTTCGTTGCAAAAAGTGTCAAGCAATTGGGACGGGTATGTAGCCCCCAAATATCGGGGGCAGCTATTACTTGTGGACGTAATCGCCGCAGTAATGCGCTGTTTCGCAATCCGTAGAGGGAGTGACGGTGATTTGCGAAAGCTTGCAACAATTTTGCATACCGTCGTGGTACTTGCATACGCACACGTCGCATTTGATGGTTTGCTGATTATTCATAATTACACCTCCTACGCTAAGTGTGCCCATTTCCGCCAAAACAATACCGCGCACTATTGACTAAACGCGTACCTTTGTGATATACTGGATTGTATATAACGCTTAATTTGCTTATAGATTAGTACTGTTCAACGGGAGATAACTTTATATGAAAATTTTACTACTTGCCGATGTTAAAGGACAGGGCAAAAAAGGCGACGTTATCAATGTATCCGACGGCTATGCCAACAATTTTTTGTTGAAACGCGGTTTGGGCGTCGTCGCCACCGCAGACAAGATCAACTCGGTGGAAATACATAACAAAGCGGTAGAAAAACAAAAAGCCGCCGAACAGCAAAAAGCACGCGAAAACGCCGCGCGTCTCAAAGGACAAACGGTGCGTATAACTGCCGCAACGGGCTCGCAAGGTAAAATGTACGGCAGCATCACCAACAAGGAAATAGCGGACGAGCTGTCCAAAATGGGCTACACGGTAGACAAAAAGCAGGTGATTTTGAAGGAACCCATACGGGCAACGGGCAACCACACCGCCACCGTAAAGCTTTATGCGGAAATAGCCGTTCAAATCAATATCATCGTGGATTAGCTGACCGACTGCACAAAAAACCCGACTTTTTGCAGATAAAGTCGGGTTTTATCCGATAACGCGGCTACGAAACACATCATTACACCAATAAAAAAGCAAGCAATGAAATTTGAAAGCATGCTGCAAATATTCAACAAAAACCGGGCGTCGATAACGGCGGATAATTACACTGCTGCCGTAACCTCGTACTCGATTTCCGTCACAATAAACATTTCGGTAAAATAAAAGGCATTTGCAATGATCGAAAAAGTAAACAAAAGAAATCTGAGCAAGTTTGTGGACTTTCCCGACAAGCTTTACAGCGGTGACAGCAACTACGTACCCTATATGAAAGGGGACTTGACAAAAACGCTCGACAACCTGCTTTTTAAAGATAAAAGCTACGTCGCACTGCTATCCACAGATAAGAACGTTGTGCAGGCAAGAATTTTGCTTACGGTGGACAAAAACAAACAACTCCACACGGATAAATGCGGATTTTTTTGTATGTTCGAGTGTGTATACGACTTCAAAGTATGCAACGAGCTGCTAAACGCTGCCGAAGAAGTGCTGCGCCAAATGGGCGCCGAGTGTATTTCGGGCAGTTACTTCCCGCATGATCCCGACAATCGCCGCGGCATATTGGTGGAGGGTTTTGAGGCGCCTCCGCTGGTATTTACGTCCTACAACAAGCCCTACTACGACGAATTGCTGACCAACTTCGGCATGACAAAGCAAACGGACGCCCTGCAGTACAAGATTGATTTACTAAACAACGAATATAAACGAGTAAAGCGTGCGGACGAATTTTCTCGTAGAAAATACGACTATCGCGTAGATACCGTGGATTGGAAGAACATCGACCGCGACATAGAGGACTTCCACACCGTTATGCAGATTGCCACCAACGATATTATTTACCAAGACGCGCCCTCTATCGACACGCTCAAATCAATTGTAAAGGGTTGGAAAAAATATCTGAACAAGGACTACATTCTTATAGCGCGCGACAATGCCACAGACATGCCGTTGGGAATTTTGATGGCTTTGCCCGACTACTTTGAATTGTTTGCAAAAATGCGCGGACGGTTGGATCTGCGCGGCTTGCATGTCTTTTTACGAAACCGCAAAAAAATTCACGGCTTGCGGGCGATGCTGCAGTATGTGGTGCCGAAATACCAAAATTCGGGCATGTTGATGTCGATGTACTGCAAGCTGTGGACTGCAATTCAATCCAACGGCATTACGCGGTTGGAAGCGGGCACCATCATAGAAAACAACGCTCCAAGCAACGACATTGTGCAGAGCGTTGGAGGCACGTTGGCTCGCAGGTACCGCCTGTACTACAAGGAGCTTTGATATGAATTTACTGTTGACTGCAAGCTCGACTTGGCAGACGGTTTGCACCGTTTTGGCATTGATTTTTATGCTGGTAATGCCGGCAGTTATACTCCGATTGGTAAAAAAGGTCAAATTTTTGGGATTTATCGGAGCAATCGCGCTGTGCTATTTGTTGGGAATAATCGTTTCGGTGATACCCATTCCCTACGACAGGGGACTGACGGAAACGGTGAGCAGCGTTTTTGTTGCGATTGCAATTCCTCTGATTTTGTTTACGTTCGATATCGGCAGTGTGCGCTATTTGGCAAAAAATACCATAATAGCCTTTGCCTTGGTGATATTTTCCGCCATGGCGGTATCCGTCGCGTCGTTTTTTGCGGCGAATGCGGCAGGACTTTCAAACCCCAATGTGCTGTCCGGCATGACAACGGGTCTGTACACGGGCGGAACGCCAAATATGATCGCCATTGCCAAAGCACTGATGGGCAATGCCTCTTCCGACGTGATAGCCGCGGCGCAAATATCCGACTTCTTTGTGGGCGGCGTGTACTTTTTGCTGATTTTGACCGTTATAAAACCTGTTTACAAAAGGTTTCTCGGCGACAAAAAACCCGAAAAAAACAACAAACAGCAGACTATGAAGCTGAAGGACGGCGCATATACGCAAAACATAAGCAGCGCCGCCGAGGAATACGATTTTGCGTCCATTCCGCGCGATAAAAATTCTCTTATCAAACTGACTTTGGTAATTTTGCTCGCCGTGATGTGCCTTGGATTGGGAGTTTGCCTGGAAATACTCATCAACGGCAATATGCAGGGCAGCTTGTACATAATTTTGACCGTTTCGGTACTTGGCATTGCATTGAGCTTCGTCAAGCCGGTGCGCCGAGTAAAAGGACCGTATCAAATCGGTCAATACCTAGTGCTGATTTTTTCGTTAGGTTTGTCGATGAGTATCGACATCTCGCAGCTTGTACGCGAAATTTTGCCCACGTTGGCATTTTTTGCCTGCTCGCAGGTGGCAGTGATACTTTTGCATTTGCTGCTATGCAAAATTTTCCGCATAGATGCAGGCACTGCGTTGATAACAAGCACGGCAGGTATTTACGGTCCGCCCTTTATCGCGCCGGTAGCTAACGCCTTCGGCGATCGTGACTTGATTGTACCCGGCGTAATTTGCGGTACGTTAGGTCTTGCGATAGGTACTCTGTTGGGCTGGGGATTGGGCGCCCTGCTCGGTATGATTGTAATTTGAGGTGTAATATGAAACTGGATGAAAGCATTTTGCAAATCTTCAACAAAGATTGGGCGCTGGTGACTGCCGGCGACAGCCAACGTTTCAACACAATGACGATAGGTTGGGGCGGATTGGGCACACTGTGGTCAAAACCCGTCGCAACGGTGTACGTCAAGCCCTGCCGCTATACGCATGAGTTTTTGGAACAAAACGAGTACTTTACAGTCAGCTTTTTTGACGAAAAACACAAAAAAGCGTTGGGCTTGCTTGGAAGCAAATCGGGCAGAGACTGCGACAAAGTCAAGGAAAGCGGGCTTACGCCGCGTTTTTTGCCAAACGGAGTTACTTTTGCCGAAGCTTACACCACACTCGTGTGCAAAAAACTTTACCGTCAGGACCTTGACTTGAATGCCATTCCGCAAGACGCCATTGACCGATACTACAAGAGCGAAGCACCGCACACAATGTATATAGGCGAAGTTGTGGATATTCTCTGAAAAAACGGTATTTCATTTATCACATAAATATGTCCGTACCTAATTTATCAAGCGCGGTCAAGCAATGTATAAATTATGAAATTCAACAAACTCGATAGCGCGGAAGCTATTGCAAAGCTGGTAAACGAGATAGGTTTCCTTCCCTTTTTCGCCAATGAAATAAAAGGCTTTTCCATCGAGGAACATTGTCCCGGCGAGCTGTGGTTTTCCGATACTGCAGACGGTCCGTGGGAGTGGAAAGGTCCCGTGATACGCAGCGGATGTCTATACGGAAAATTTTTTCGCAACAAAGCCGGCTTTGTGAGCCGAGAATGGTTTTCCGACCTTGCCAACTACCGCCGCAACGGTTATGACTTCGACAGCCGAATGGATGAGGGCATAGCGCCTAAAAAAGAGGCGGAGCTTTATCTTGCCATTGCAAAGCAGGGCAAAATTCTATCCCCAAGGCTCAAACAGCTGTGCGACTACCGCAAGGGCGGCAACACGGGCTTCGAAGCGGTAGTGATAAGGCTGCAAATGCAAACGTATGTGGACACAAGCGACTTTGTTTACATGACAGACAAAACGGGCAAAACCTACGGCTGGGGCGTGGCGGAATACTCCACTCCCGAATTCCGTTTCGGTTACGACGCGGTAACGGCGGCATACAAGCGCGAACCCACCGAAAGCTTCGAGCGCATAGTCCGTCACCTGCAGGACATATTCCCCGACGCAGACAAACAGACGATAGAAAAAACGATAAAATTGTAACCTTGCTCCGTCGTCGCAGCACGCTCTTGTCATCACCGCCCGCGCAAGCAGCGCGAACGACGCCGCTGTCGGGCGGCTGCTCCTTTCCTAATCAAATCTCCTTTGCCGACTTGACGGAGACCACATATTTATCACCGTTCCCCGACTGCATGCCCCGTCAACCCCGCAAGAACCGCAATCTCGGCGCAGGGTCGTGATTGCAAAGCTTGATTGTAAATTATCCCTTTGACTTCGCCTTATTTGGTCATACACAAACATCTAATACATAAAAAAAAATCGACCTCATTGACCGAGGTCGATTTTTTGATAAATGTCAATTGGACATTCGATCGCTTGTACGATAGAATTACTTCAATTCCGCTTCGGCGCCGATTTCCGTCAACTGTTTGACGATAGCTTCCGCCGCTTCCTTGGGTTGAGCCTCTTTCAAGGTCGTGGGAGCGCCTTCGACAGCGTTCTTTGCTTCTACAAGTCCGAGACCGGTAAGCTCGCGGACAATCTTGATGACGGCGATCTTGTTTGCAGAGCCGATACCCTTCAAAACAACGTCGAATTCGGTTTTTTCTTCCACCACGGGTGCTGCGGCAGCTGCTGCGCCGCCTGCCACTGCCACGGGTGCAGCTGCGCTTACGCCAAATGCTTCTTCGATTGCATGTACAAGCTCGTTGAGCTCCAATACAGAGAGACTGCTGATCTCATCAATAAATTTCTTTGTATCCATTGTGATTTCTCCTTGATAAATTTTAGAATAATTTGATTGCCCTTCTCAGGTGAAGGCGTACCGTGTTGTGAAGTGCGTGTTACGCCTTCTTTTCCGCAACTGCATTGAGCGCAACTGCAAGTCCGCGCATAGGTGCGGATAGGACAGATACCAACATTGCAAGCAATGTTTCTCTGCCGGGAACCTTTGACATAGCCTCGCAGGTAGCCGCGTCGGCGAATTTCTTATCGAACATGCCGCACTTTACCTGCATTTTGTTGTACTTTTTGACGCCTTCTATTGCGACCTTTGCAGGTGCAATGGCATCTTTTGTACCAAAAGCGAATGCGCTTGGTCCATTCAAAGCCTCGTCAAACTCTGTGTAACCGAGATCGTTCAGCGCCTTGCGTACGAGTGTGTTTTTAAGCACCTTGTACTCTACGTCGTTTTTACGAAATTCGGAACGAAATTCGGTGTCCTGGGCAACCGTCAGTCCTTTGTAGTCAATGATTACGAAAGATTGACTTTCTTCAATAATCTTTTTTATTTCTTCCACTTGATCGCGCTTTGCTTGCTGCGTGGGACTAAGGTGACCGTGATGACGTTCGTGATCCATTGTTTTTCCTCCTGTTAAATTTTTTCTACTCCATATCGACATTTGGGATGGAGCAATACAAAACCCTTGCGCCGTAAGGTACAAGGGTAGGAGTCGTAGACTGAAAAACCTTTTTGTGTACCTCGGCAAGATTTACTGTTACTTGCTGTCTTTGGAACGGTAGGGTTGTATTTAGTTGTAAAATTTCAAGGCTTACTTGTAGCTTACCTTGATACCGGGTCCCATTGTAGACGCAACTGCAACAGATTTGAGATAGGTGCCCTTAGCTGCTGCGGGCTTTGCCTTGATGATGGCGTCCATAATGGTTGTGGCATTTTCCACAAGCTTTTCCGTACCGAAGGATTTTTTACCGAAAATAACGTGGCAGATGGATTGCTTGTCCACACGGTATTCCACCTTACCTGCCTTGACATCGGAAATAGCCTTCGCTACGTCCATGGTGACAGTTCCGCTCTTGGGGTTGGGCATCAATCCCTTGGGACCGAGCACTCTACCCATACGACCTACAAGACCCATCATATCGGGAGTTGTGATCATAACGTCAAAGTCGAACCAGTTTTCCTTTTGTATCTTTTCGATGTATTCCTCTGCGCCTACGTAATCAGCGCCGGCTGCGGTCGCTTCGTCTGCCTTGGCGCCCTTGGCTATCACCAAAACGCGAACGGTTTTGCCTGTTCCGTTGGGGAGCACCACTACGCCGCGTACCTGTTGGTCGGCGTGACGGGGATCTACGCCCAGCTTGACGTGCAATTCCAATGTTTCATCGAACTTTGCGGGCGCAATCTTAACTGCAAGGTCAACCGCTTCAGTAAGATCGTACTGCTTGGTTCTGTCGATTTGTTTCAAAGCTTCGATATATTTCTTTCCCATAGCGCACCTCCGTTAGTCTACCACGGTCACACCCATAGAACGGGCGGTACCTGCAATCATAGAGCATGCCGCTTCGAGAGTTGCCGCGTTGAGGTCAACCATCTTGAGCTTTGCAATTTCTTCGATTTGTGCCTTGGTGATCTTAGCTACTTTTGTTTTGTTGGGAGTTGCACTGCCGCTTTCGATACCGCATGCCTTCTTGATGAGCACGGGAGCGGGGGGCGTCTTCAACACAAATGTGAAGCTGTGATCCTGATAAATAGTTACGATAACGGGAATGATAAGTCCCGCTTTGTCTGCCGTCTTTGCGTTGAAGTCCTTGGTAAAACCGGGAATGTTTATTCCGTGAGGACCGAGCGCAGAGCCTACCGGTGGAGCCGGTGTAGCCTTTCCGGCAGGAAGCTGCAGCTTGACAACTGCCGTTACTTTCTTTGCCATTGTGATTTCCTCCTGTTCGTGGTTTAACGAAGCGGCGGATGAGATTTTTTGCCGCTTCTCCCATTTGCACTGTTACGCCGTGCAAGCGAAAAACTACTCCTCGTCCACAACCGTGGCTGTGGGATTGGAGATTTTTTCCAATTGAATGAAGTCCATATCTACCGCAGTTTCGCGTCCGAACATATTTAGGACAACCTGTGCCTTTTGATGCGGCGCGTCGATACTCTTGATAACGCCTACCAAGCCCTCGAAGGGTCCTGCCACAACATTGACGCTGTCGCCTATTGCCATGGAGAAATCCACAATCGGATCCTCCAAACGCAGGCGCTTAACTTCATCGTCCGTCAATGGCCAAGCCTTGCCGTTTGGTCCGACAAAGCCTGTTACGCCGCGAGTGTTGGTGAGCATAAACCAAAGCTGAGAAGAATAGACCAACTTGATAAACACATATCCGGGCATAACCTTGGCTTCATAAGCCTTGAGCTTGCCGTTGCGATCCTCAATAAGCGTTTCGGTGGGGATTTTCGTGTCCAGGATCACGTCCTGCAAATTTCCGTTTTCCACCATCTGCTCAATGGATTTTTTTACCAAGCTCTCATAACCCGAATAGGTGTGCAGAATGTACCATTTTGCTTCGTTTGCTGCCATTTGTTTCTCCGAACGTTAGCTGTTCCAGGGCCAATGCCAACCTTGTCCGCCGGGCAAGCTGATAAGCAGATTTGCAAAAATCATATCCGCAATCATGATGACGATCGCAAATACCAAAGTGATAAGCAAGACGATACCGAGATTTTTGAGCACGGTTTTGAACGTGGGCCAAGATACCTTTTTGAGTTCGGACCAGCTCTTAACAAAGAAGGAACCAAGGCGTTTAAATACGTTGGGTCTTTTTGCTTTTTGTTGTACGGCCATGTGACTATCTCCTTACTTAGCTTCTCTGTGAACAGTGTGTTTTTTGCAAAATCTGCAATACTTGTTGCGTTCCAGTCTGTCGGTAGTAGTTTTGCTGTTTTTGAAGGTGTCGTAATTGCGTTGTTTGCACTCGGTGCATGCAAGCACAACCTTGACTCTGTTGCCTTTCTTCGCTGCCATAGTTTTCTCCTGTTTGTGACGCAACAAAAATTGCGCACGCAAAAAATTACACCCCATTCAGAAGTGCAACACTATGATACCACAGCGCAGCGCGTTTGTCAAACGAAAAACGCCTTATTGAATGAGATTTTTTGAACGATCGCAGCCGTTTACTTCAGTGGCAGACTCACCTTGGGCATAAGCTCAGCCAAGGTGTACACCTCGTAGTCGTCGTAGCTGCGTCCGAGAACGATTTTGAAATCGGCGGGGCAAAACTCCACCATAACCTGCCTGCACACTCCGCAAGGCGGACACACGTCCGCGCTGCCCGGCTTTGCGCCTTGGGGGTTGCCTACAATGGCAATGGCGGCAAAGTCCTTGACGCCCTCGCTGACGGCTTTGAAAAACGCCACGCGTTCGGCGCACACCGTTGGGGTAAACGTGTTGTTTTCTATGTTGCAGCCGCGATAAATCCTGCCGCTTTCTGTCAACAGCGCCGCTCCCACTGCCCAGTGCGAGTAGGGACAATAGGCGCGCTTTTGCGCCTCGTAGGCTTCCTTTACCAAAGCTTTGTAGTCTATCATATCTGACCGTCTCCTTGCTGAAATAAAAGATGGGATATTATTGTAATATATCAAGCGTCAAATGTCAACAACCAATTTGGGCAAATTTTGTCGGCTTTACATCCTCTGCACACCTGCACATATAAATATGCAAGCAACTCCCGAATATATCCGGGAGCTGCTGTGTTGAATATCATTGCTTTGTAATACGTTCGGCAAATTCCGCTGCCGTATTGTCAGGGGTCAACCGATTCGGCAGGCCACTCACTTGGCTTCATAGGCGGCTGATAGTACGTCCAGCCGTATTTATCTGCCTCCATTAGACATTTCCACAAATTGGATTGAAGCCACTGCTCCTTTGGGATGTTCTCCTCCGATACAAACTCATTGAGGTACTGTGCGGTGCCGAAGCCGGGCGTACTGTGCTGCAGATCAAAGCTGAGATTGACAATGCCGGCAATTGCTATGTCGCCGCTGATCCCGGTCAATTGAACGCCCGTCAAGGTGTATTTGCCTGTCTTGCCGCTTTGGTATGCCGCGACGTTGTTGAAGCTTTCGTTGTGCGTGATGTTGACATTCAGTGTGCCCAATGTACTCTGAATGGCGCTGAGGTTTGCCTTGACGCTAAACACACCACCGTCGGCGTTGCTGCTGTAGGTGTAGCTGTTGCCGTCGTTGAACACGTCCTCTATTCCGAATTCGTTGATGTTGCCCTCTTTGATTGCTTTTATGATTTCATCTTCAAGATTATATTTCAATAATCCTAAATCAATAGTACCGAAATTAAGCATCTTGAACAGATAGCGCTCTCCGTCAATCAAGTTTGCACTGAACGTAGCCGGATCTATTTCTTTGGCTATATATCCGGGTTTTCCTGAGTGATACGAATCCAAGGTGTTCTTGCCGGTTGTTTTCCAATCACTTTTTCCAGAACCACTGACTTGTTCCTTATGTCTGCAAGAATTGCAAATTCTGAAAATTTGATCAAGCTTGACCCATCCTCCAACCTTTTCTATGACAGTGTAAGTGTCAAGTGACTCACAGTTCGGACAAATGTTACTATTTAACGAATCTCTGTAAATTGCAAATTTTCCCGTTTGAGTACTATTATCCGTTTGAGTAGTATCACCATTTTGAGTATTTTCATCTGTTTGGTTGCTATCATCTGGTTTAGTACTATATGTCAGATAACTGTTTCCGCCGTAATCATCAAATATCTCATCTATAACCCAGAGCCTATTTCTTGTTAATTTTAGAGCGAAGTAACTGTAACCTTGACTATCAATATCTGCATACAGTGTTACACCAATTGTAGTATTGATCACATCCATAAAACCCAATTTAATATGCGCATTGATTTCACCTTTGATTAGATACGATCTTTGTCCGTCGTAATCGTAGTTGCCCGCAGTTATCGTCAGTGCGGCGGCAAGCTCGTAGATACTGTCAAAGTCCATGTAGCTGCTCATGTCGTAGCCGACGACGTCGTCGAAAGCAGCTACATTGTTTTTGTCGAACGAGCCGGATTCGGGAGTTTTGTCGGTCTCACTTCCATGGTCCTTTAGATAACTGTTGATACCGTATTTTACGTAATCGTAGGTGCGTTCGTCGGCAGTAGAATCTGTTCCTCCCGAGAAGGTCGAAGCCGACACCACGACATTTGTAAGATTGATTGAAATGTTGTCGTAGGACAGTAACAGTTCATTGAGCGTGAGACCTCTGCCCCTATTGGCACTGCGATCGTCGCTTTGTTCGCCTGTATAGGGCGCAACATTCAACCTGATGTCGCCCAACTTGGAGCTGATAGCGGATCCGCACAATGACAAATTGAGACCGTCGTTAACAGTAGATACCGAGTTGAGCAAGCGTGCGACACAACCGAGCTGCAGCTTGGGCATGTTGCGCTGCACGTCCGAAATCATATTCTTGACGCTGCCGATGAGCTTGCCTATCGCGCCGTCCAACACGCTGTCCAATGCGTCCTTGAGCCCTATCACATCCTGCAGCGAGTCGAGGCTCAACGTTGCGCGAAACACACCGCTGCGACTGTTGCTGCTGTCGTAGCTGATGTACAAGCGTGACTTGGGTTTGATCACACTTTCGCCGTTTTCATTCTTTTCTTCAAGCTGAGTGCGCAGCAACGCCACATCAAGAATAGCCAAATCACTGTAATTTTGCTCTCCGTCGGCTTGCTTTTGAATAGTCAGCTTTGCCCTGAACTGCAGCGAGTTGAGCAGATCGAACAGCATTTTGTAGGCATTGTCCTTGTCAGATTCGCTTTTTTGATTGTCGGGGTTGAATGCGTCGATAAGCTCGTTTATGCCAAATGGCGTTTCCGACTTGTTGAAGTAGAATACGATGTACGAGCCCTGCGTTATGCGATATTTGTCAGTTTTGTTGGAGCCGGGATCCTTGACGCTGATATCCGCGTTGCCGCCGAAGTCGAACCGCCAAGCATTGGTGTTTACAAGGTCGTAGATGACGCCATTGTTGGCGGAGGGATCCTCGTCTTTGCCGTGGAACCATCCGCTGAGAACCTCGTCCAACGACACGTAGTCACCGGGATGATCGGCAAGATGACCGTTGATTTCATCAACAAATTTTGAATGCGTGCTTTCGCAGGACTCCACATACAGCTTTGTGTCGCCTAACATTCCATTTTCGTCAAAGGTGATTTCACCTGCTATGGAGCTGTTGCTGCACAATACTACGCCTATTTTAGCGCCCATTGCCTGCAGCGATACGCCGATACCCTGCTTTTTGTTGTCTTGAATATCATTTACGATTATGTCGCTGCCGAATTTGAGCGAATCGAGGATATCTTCCAGGTTGACGCCGTTTCCGAACAGATTGGGCAATTCGGTTTCCTGACCGACGACGCTGTTTACTATGTTCTGAATTTCATTGATAAGATCCTCAATAGTGCCAATAGCAACAGATGTGCTTACACCGCCTTCGTCTTTATGGTTGGATACCCACAGCTTTTTGTTGGTTACGTTGTACTTGATGTACAAATTGTCCGCAGGATCTTCGCCGGTACCCTTAGACTCGATCCGGGCGTACACAAATATGTCGTTGTCGCTAAAATCCAACCGAACGTGAATAGTGTTGCTGATATCGGTATCGCTGCCGACCTTGATGTCGAAGTCGGTTATCCAGGAATCGGAGGGCTCGGTGATACGGCCTTCATTCGTCACGGTGAGGTCGCCGATGTTGAACTCAATACCGTTGTAGTTGAACCCGCTTAGAGTAAGCTTCAAACCGTTGGTCAAACCGTTGTTATTCGAAGTGGGCTGCACCGTCGCGGTGATCTCGGGAACGGTCCAATCGCTGCCGTTTACTTTTAACTTCAACACGTTCTCGTGGACGGAAAGCTGCAGACCATCATTGTTGTAATCTATTGTTACAAGATCCGTTATGTTGAGAGACAACAGATCGACTTTTGCAACAGCTTTTACAAGCTCCAACAGATCGTCAAGAGAGTCGTTGTATCCCTTCAAGCCGTCCAACGTGCTGTCAAGCTCGTCCAAGGCGATCGCTTCGGGATCGTCATTTTTGTTGTCAAGAGCGATCTTGAGCTTGAGCCAACCGACGCTCACGTAAAGATTGCCGCCATAGCGACACACCTTGCCGTTGGTAACAAGCGTTGTTTCGCCGCACTTGATGCTATCCACCGACACAGAGAAATCCGGGTCGACAGAGGAATCCGAGCCGACCAAATTGACGTTTGCATTGGTGATCGTGTAGGCGTTGCTGTTTATTGTAATGGTTCCGGTGAAGTTGAAAGCATAGTTTTTGGTTTCCTTCAACGCTTTGATTGCGTCGACATACTCAGTTAGCACATCTGCCGCATCGAAATACAGGTCTGTGCTGCCGAAACCATCGGCTACCGCCGGAGCGGCGGATACGTTAAAGCTGCCGCCGTCAACACTGACGCTGCCAAGAGAAACGGCGTCATCTTTGATGTTGAATTTTACTTTGACATCAATTCCATCCAAGCTGAAGGTCAGCTCGTAGCCGCAGCCGCTGTCGGCGGCAGAGTATTTCAAGCCTTCAAGCAGCGATTTTATCGTATTCTTTATATCGCCGCCAAGCTCGGGCAGGCTTACGTCCAGCTTGCCAAGCATATCCTTGACGGAATCAATATCCTCAAGCTTCAGCTTCAGCCTTGACGCGTTCGTATTGCCAAGTTTCACATAGATAACTTTGTTGAACAGATCCAAACGCACAGCAGCGTCAATAAAATTACCGGAGCTGTTTGCTGAAAGCATGGCGGCTTGAGCCGAATTTTGCTGTGTGAGCGTTACCCCGAGCTCAAGATCGGTAACGTAGTCGTCTGCACTAGGCTCACTGACCGCTTCCTGCGACGCAAGCAGGTTTGCACTGCTTATCGTGAGGGCAAGCGCCGGCTTGTTGTCTTTGCCGTTCAGCACGATGGAGTCTACGGCAAATGTCACCCCCGTTGTGGGATCCGTGCCTAAGGTGAGCGTTACGTCCTGCGCAAGCCCCAGCTCGGTGCCGTCAACGGTGAGCACCGCTTTGTTTTGCTCGTTCAGCTTTATGCCGCTTACTATGTCGGAGACAGTAGACAGACCACGCAGCTTGCCGGGAAGCCCCTGAACGAAATCAATGACGGCGTCAAATGCAGCATGTATTCCACGATAGCTATCGAGTGCTGTTGTGAGATCGTCGAGACAGAATTTACCCTTGTCGCCGCTTGTCGAGGCAAGCTTTATCGCCTGCTTGATACCGTTGACATCGAGATACAGAACGTTGCTCTCAACGTTGCTCTCATCAACTTTTTT